>DAOVZQ010000402.1 GCA_030635025.1 bacterium | reverse complement strand
TGTGGAGCTGGCGAGAGGACTTGAACCCCCAACCACCTCATTACAAGTGAGGAGCTCTACCAGTTGAGCTACGCCAGCTCGAATCTGATGAAATCGTGGACACACGCTAAGGAAGAAAGTCAACCGACAGGCTGCTCCTTCCCACAGTACCCACCGATTTCGGCGGGCCACGCAATATATATGAGGGTACGCGCAAGTGTCAAGTTAAAAAGGCATCAAGACGGATGGACCTGTGTCCCGGACGGGCCGTCCTCGACACGAAATCCCTTGGTTTGGATCTCATCGCGCAAGCTGTCGGCCGCCGCCCAATCCTTGCGGGCCCGCGCCGCGTCACGGTCCAACGCCAACTGCAGGATTTCGGCTGGAATCTCGTTTTTTCCGACACCGGCCAAAGCCTCAAGCCCTCCCTGCAGCAAACCGAGGATATCGACGCCTTTCGCGTAGAACTCCCAGGCATCCCGCAAGATACCGGCATCCAGCACGGCGGCGCCCGCCGCGCTGTAATACTGGTTCAGATCCCGCACGAGCGAGAAAAGAGCCCCCAAGGCACCCGCTGAGTTGAAGTCATCGTCCATTGCTGCAAAAAATCGCCGATTATGCTTACGGATGGCCTTCGCCAGGATCTCACCGGGTTCGGATACCAGACCCTCGGGTACGGGATCGACCGTGGAGGCCAGCATTTCGTGCAACCGCGCCGCCCCACGCTTCAATCGGTCCAAAGCGGCTTCGGATGCTCGGAGACGCTCCTCGCTATAATCGATCTGACTGCGAAAATGGGCGTTGAGCAGGTAAAAGCGGATCACTTCGGGGCTGAACTTGGCCAATACGTCGCCCATGGCGAAGAAATTGCCGTCGGATTTGGACATTTTCTTGTCGCCCAAATAAAGCAACCCATTGTGGAGCCAGTAGTTGACGAACTTTTCGCCCGTACCACAGCAACTCTGGGCGCATTCATTCTCGTGATGGGGAAAGAGCAGATCCCGGCCGCCGCCGTGAAAGTCGAAATGGTTGCCCAGTATCTTCGTCGACATGACCGAGCACTCGATGTGCCAACCCGGTCGTCCGCGCCCCCAGGGCGACTCCCAGCCGGGCTCGTCGTCTCCAGCGGTCTTCCAGAGGGCAAAATCCAGCGGATCATCCTTTTTTTCACCGACTTCGACGCGTACGCCGCTTCGCATGTCGTCCACGTGACGACCCGACAGGAAACCGTAGTCGTCATAGGATCGCACGCGGAAATACACGTCTCCCCCGGAGGCGTAGGCGTGGTCCTTGGCGATGAGCCCGTCGATGAAGGCGATGATCTCGGGAATGTAGCCCGTCACAAGGGGATACTCGTGAGCCGGCTGGATATTCAGGACCTCGGCGTACTCGTGATACAGGGCGATGTTGCGGTCGGCGACTTCGCGAAAATCGATCCCCTCTTCGGTAGCCTTGGCGATAATCTTGTCGTCGATGTCTGTGAAGTTCTGGATGTGTGTGACTTCGTAGCCCAGATACTCCAGGTAGCGCCGTACCATGTCGCAGGCCACGAAAGCGAACATGTGGCCCACGTGGGGCTTGTCCTGCACGGTCATCCCGCAAACGTACATGCCGACCTTGCCGGGGTGGATCGGCTCGAATTGCCGCCGGGAGCGGGTGACATGATCGTAGACGTGCAGGGTCATCTGAGGCTCCTCGTTCTACGCAGTGTATCGAAGCAGAGATCGGTCAACAGATCCGTGAACCCGATGCCGACCTCCGCGGCCGACTTGGGCACGAGACTGTTGCCCGTCATACCCGGAATGGTGTTCACCTCGAGACAGGTATAGGTAGTCTCGTCCAGGCGGAAGTCAACCCTGACCACACCCCGGCAACCCAGCAGATCGTAGACCCGGCGAGCGTCGCCACTGATCTGCTCGTAGAGAGGCGAGTGGACCGGCGCGGGACAGATATAGTCGCAGGCGTCGTCGGTATACTTGTTGTCGAAATCGTAGAAGCCCTGTCGAGGCACGATCTCCACCAGCGGCAGACGCCGTCCCATGAAGATGGCCGCCGTCAGTTCACGGCCCGGAGCATACGCCTCGATCAGGACGCTGCTCACGTCGCGCGACACGTCGCCGAACGCCTCGTCGAAGGCCTTGGCGTTCTCGACGATCCGGACGCCGACACTCGACCCACCGCGATTCGGCTTGATGACCAGAGGGAAACCGAGTTCCCGCTTGGCTCGAACACGGAGCCGGTTCAGGTCGAGGACCTCGTCGCCCTCGGCGCCGGCGCCTCCGGAAGCGACCGGTCGGGTCCCCTCCCCGTCCCAACTGACGAGAAGCCAGTCGGGTGTCGGAATACCGGCCCCACGCAACATGCGTTTGGTGGCCGATTTATCCATGGCCACCGCGCTGGCCCACTGACCGGACAGGGCGTAGGGTATGTTCATCAGGTCGAGCAGGGCCTGCAGATGGCCGTCCTCGCCCTCACCGCCGTGCAGGGCCGGAAAAACAACATCCCAGTCGCCCAGATCGGTCATGGCCATGACGTCCGCCACGGAGCCGATGATTCGGAGATCAACCTCGTGGCCCGCAGCGGTCAGGGCCTCGGCTACGGCGCGGCCCGATTCCAGGGAAACCTCACGTTCGGTCGAGTCGCCGCCCATGAGCACGACAATCCGCAATGTATCGGCCTTCGCTCTACTCACGATTCACGTCCCCCTTCACCGGTGGGTATCAACAGCACGACCGCCCGGGCGGTCACGCATTCGCCGCGGCCTTCGGGACCGACGCCTTCGCCGCGCGTCGCCTTGACCGAGACACGGGCGATCTCGATATCCAGGGCTGCGGCCAGGGCGGCCCGCATGTCCTCGATGCGCGGTTCGAGATGCGGACGTTCCAGAATCGCCGTCGTATCCACATTGCCTATGCGCCAGCCGGCTTCGGCGATCAGGGCCGCCGTCCGGGCGAGCAGATCGAGACTGTCGACGTCGCGCCATTGCGGGTCGGTGTCGGGAAAGTGGCGGCCGATGTCCCCCAGAGCGGCGGCACCCAACAGGGCGTCTATCATGGCGTGTACCAACGCATCGCCGTCGGAATGTCCGACCGGCCCCACCGGGCAGTCAGGAAAATCAACCCCGCCCAGACGGCAGGGTCTGTCGGCCGACAGGAGATGCCGGTCCCATCCGGATCCGATTCTCACGACGTTCACTCCAGGGAGATGTTGTCCAGCTGTACTACGGTTCGCCGCTGCACGCGGCCCGTGAATAATAGCAGACTGTCGATATCGTCCAACCTGAATGTCCGACCCTCGACCGCGGCCGCCGCCGTCGCCAAGTCCATCTCGCATCGCCGCCACTGGTCGGTCACGTGGAAGCTCTCCCCACACCAGGCGGCATCCTTGCGGCCGGCAAAGTCATCCAGACG
>DAOVZQ010000247.1 GCA_030635025.1 bacterium | reverse complement strand
GAAGCGGGCGATGAGCTGGATGTGATCGGAGAGAACGGTATTCTAGCGACTTACGAGTCTGTGAAGGAAACGCCGCATAACGCGTAATGGGTCAAAAAACGCTTTCCCTCCATGGGCTTCCGAGCTACATTGAGGCAGCTTTCGGGCCGGGACCGTTACTTGCAAGACAGGCCCGCGACTCGGAACTAACGGAATTTTGAGTGGCTTACCCAGCGCGGAGGAGCCGCGTGTGAAGTCTGCCGCTATGGCAAAGGAGTAATGCGATATGCTCTTCTCGAAGCGAATTGTCCTGTTGACCGTGCTGGCCCTCGCCATCGCCACGTGGGGATGTGCACCGTGCAATGATTACAAGGAGCTTCTCTCTGCACGCGACGTGACTATCGTCGACCTTCAGGCCCAGATCGCCGAGCGTGAAGCGACGATCGCCGAAGGGCAGCAGCTCGCCAGCGAACTGCGTGAGCAGATCGGCCAGGTGGAAGCCGAGAAGGCCGTCCTCGTCGAGCAGTTGGGAGAGATCGTTACGGTCACCATTCCCGACGAGGTTCTCTTCGCCTCCGGTCAGACCATGATCCTCGAGACCATGATCCCGACCCTCGAGGCGCTGCGGGACGCGATCAACGAGTATCCCGAGTGGGATATCTACGTCGAGGGCTACACGGACGATCAGAAGATCTGGCCCGACTTCCAGGAAGTCTGGCCCACGAACTGGGAACTCGGCGCCTCTCGTGCCGCGTCTGTCACGCGGTACATGACCAACTGGTTGGAGATGGATGCCACCCGCTTCGCCGTGGTGAGCTACGGACCTTTCCATCCCGTCGGCGACAACGAGACGGTTGAAGGCCGGGAGCAGAACCGATTCGTGCGGATCGTGCTGCACAAGCCCGAAACCCTCTGGGCGCGCAATCGGTAGTCTCTTCCGTCCGTAAATTATAAAAGGGCCGTCCCGATCGGGGCGGCCCTTTTCGTATCCTCGATTCAACGAGACTAGCGAGCGACCGCCTCGTGCGACAGCTCGTGCATGGCCGTCAGAACCCGATCGATGTCGGATTCCTGGTTGAGGGGACCGATGCTGAAGCGGACCGTGCCGAGCTTGCCCGTGCCGATGCCTTCGTGGGCCAGAGGAGCGCACTGCAGCCCCGTACGGGTGATGATGTCATGGTCGATGTCCAGGCGCATGCCGATCTCTTCGGGGTTCATGCCTTCGAGCGTCACGCTGATCACCGAGGTATGACGGTCGTCGGCGGGAGCGCCGTAGATCTTCAGGCCGGGCATGTCGGACAGGCCGGTGCAGAGCTTGGCCGAGAGATCCTGCTCGTGCGCCACGATGGTGTCCATGCCCTGCTCCAGTATCCACTGCAACCCGGCGCGCAGACCGGCGATACCCATGGTGTTGAGCGTGCCCGCCTCGAGACGATAGGGGTACTGCTCGAGATGCGTAAGCTGCGCCGAACGGACGCCGGTGCCGCCCCAGCGGAAACTGACGGGATCCACGTCGGGTCCGACGGCGACGCCGCCGATCCCCACCGGTCCCAGCAGCGACTTGTGCCCCGTGAAGGCCAGCAGGTCGATGCCCATGGCCGCCATGTCGATGGGGACGCAACCCGCGGTCTGGGCCGCGTCGACCGTGAAGGTCACGCCGCGCTCGCGGCAGATGGCCCCGATGGCGGTGATGTCCTGGACTGTACCGATCACGTTCGAGCCGTGGTTGACCACCACCATCCGCGTCTCCGGACGAATCATGGCGGCGACGTCTGCGGGATCGATGAAGCCGTCCCCGTCGAAGGGCACCAGATCGAAGGTGATGATCCCCCGATTCGCCAGTTCGTGCAGCGGTCTCAGGACCGAGTTGTGCTCAAGGCGGGTCGAGACCACATGGTCGCCGGGACGGACCATGCCCTGGATGCAGGTGTTGAGGCTGTCGGTGGCGTTGGCCGTGAAGATCAGCCGGTTGTAGTCGGGAGAGGGGTTGGCGAAGAAGCTGTTGAGCTCTTTGCGGGTTTCGTCGAGGATCGATCCCGCTTCCATGGCGGCGTCGGCTCCGGAACGGCCGGGGTTGACGCCGTGATGTCGGTAGAAAGTATCCATGGCCACGTAGACCGATTCCGGTTTGGGAAACGAGGTCGCGCCATTGTCCAGGTATGCCATGTCGCCCACAATCAGCCTCCAAAAGCTCCTGTATATATTGAGTTAAGAACAATATCTAACATGGCACGTTGTCTCATTTCGGGCAAGTCGAACCACCGGCGTTGCCCTTCGGGACCGGACGTGTTATCCATGGGGGTCGGTGACGAGCGCGTCGCCGACCCTGATCTTTACGCGAAAGGAAATTCAAGATGCCCAGGATCCTGATGGTGTTGACCGCCCTGCTCATACTGTCGGCCAGCGTTGCCACAGCCGACGAATCCTATGTGCGCCTGACGACCGACGAGGGTGAGATCCTTCTGGAAATGAAGTCCGAACTCGCGCCCAACCACGTGGCCAACTTCGTCCATCTCTGCCGCACCGGTTTTTACGACGGGACGTCCTTTCACCGCGTGATCCCCGGGTTCATGATCCAGGGCGGCGATCCCAACTCCAGGGACGATGACAACAGTGACGACGGAACGGGCGGCCCCACCTGGGCCGACGTGCTGACGGCCGACGACGCGGCCAAGGTCGCGGAGGTCAGCAAGATCCTCGTGGACCGGGGCTATGCGGGACTCGACGATCGGGCCCAGATCCGCGCCGAGTTCAACAGCGGGCATCACGTGCACGGCACCTTGTCCATGGCACGATCCAAGAGTCCGGATTCGGGTGGCAGCCAGTTCTTCCTCTGTGTCGCCGATACGCCCCATCTGGATGGAAAGTACACCATCTTCGGACAGGTCGTGATGGGCCTGGACGTGTTGGACGTCATCGTAGCGGCGGAGCGGAACGCCCGTGACAATCCCCTGACGCCCATTCGTATCAAGAAGGCCGAAGTCTTTACGGGCGTCGCGCAGTTGAGCGACGAAGAGCGGACAGCCGTCGAGACCGTCGATGCGGTCCCGGCCACCCTCGAGTAGGCGCATTCGTGAGTATTGACGTGATCACCATCAAGGGCGCCCGGGTCCACAACCTGAAGAACCTGGACCTGGAACTGCCTCGCCATGCCCTGGTGGTCGTCACCGGTCCGAGCGGTTCGGGCAAGTCTTCCCTGGCCTTCGATACATTGTATGCCGAGGGCCAGCGTCGTTATATCGAGAGTCTGTCGAGCTTCGCTCACCAGTTCCTCGACCAGTTGCCCAAGCCCGACCTGGACCGGATCGAGGGCCTGTCGCCCGCCTTGGCCATCGATCAGAAGGGGCTCGGCGCCAACCCCCGGTCGACCGTCGGGACAATCACCGAAATCGCCAATTATCTCCGGCTGCTCTACGCCCGCTGCGGTGACGTGATCTGTCCCGACTGCAACGTGCCCGCCGGCTCTTTGCCCCTGTCGGCTATTCGGGACAGTATCGGCGCCCAGCCGGACGGCTCGCGTCTGTGGATCCTGGCGCCGGTGATTACCGGTCGCAAAGGCGCGCATCGCAAGCTACTCGGTGACCTGGCCGCCAAGGGCTACGTACGCGCGCTGATGGATGGGGAGCTTCACGACCTGGACGAAGCACCGGTCCTGGCTGCCGGGAAACGGCACGACGTGGCGGTGGTCGTGGATGGGTTCGTCAATCGTCCCGGTGTGGGAGAGCGACTGTCCGAAGCCCTCACGCGCGCCCTGGATCTATCCGGTGGGACAGTGCTGGTCCGCGAGGAGAACGGACGGACCACGCTCTACAGCCGCGAGGCCGGCTGCCCCTCCTGCGGACGAAGCTTCGCGCCGCTGGAGCCGCGACTCTTTTCCTTCAACTCACCGGCCGGTTCGTGCCCGGAGTGCCAGGGGCTCGGTAGTCAACCCACCATCAAAGCCCGCAGCCTGGTTCCCGATCCCACGCTGAGTCTCGCGTCCGGAGCCGTTGCCTATCTGCGGGGCAAGGAGTCCGGTTGGCTCTATACGCAGATCGAAGCCTTCGCAGGTGCTCTGGACTTCGAGTTGACGACACCGTGGGAGGCCTTGTCCGAAACGGTGCGCGCGGTCCTGATGCACGGCATGCCGCCAGAGATCGAAAAAGGCCTCAAGGATCATCGACATTACGAAGCGTTTCTCAGGGACTGGGAGGGCCTGGTCCCCGAACTGTTGCGCCGCCACCGCGAGACGCGATCCGAAAAAGTTCGATCGGGAGTCGCGTCCCTGCTCACGGCCAAATCGTGTCCGGCCTGTCGCGGATTTCGACTCTGCGAGGATGCTCTCAGTGTACACGTCGGCGGACTGCATTTCGGTCAGACGAGTGAGCTGGCGTTGACGGACCTCCTGGTTTGGGCCGAGGGACTTGTTTTCGAGGACACGCTCAAATCGACCGTCGCCAAGCCCATCCTGGAGCAAGTCACCTCCCGGGCCCGTTTCCTTTGTGAAGTCGGCGTCAGCTATCTCAGCCTGTCGCGCAGTGTCGCCACCCTGTCCGGCGGCGAGGGGCAGCGTGTGCGCTTGGCCACACAGGTGGGTTCGCGACTGACCGGCGTTCTCTACATTCTCGACGAACCCAGCGTGGGACTGCACCATCGGGACATCCACCGCCTGATCGGTACGCTCGGCAAGCTGCGCGACCGCGGCAACAGCGTCGTGGTGGTCGAGCACGATCTGGACGTCATGCTGGCGGCCGATCATCTGCTTGATCTCGGTCCCGGAGCCGGAGAGCACGGAGGCTACATCGTGGCGCAGGGGACGCCGGACGAAGTGGCCGACAATAAGGACAGCATTACCGGCGCCTATCTGGCCGGTCGGCGGCGCGTGCAGGGCCCCAAGCCCATCAATGGGGGGGCGCCGGCCTCGGAATGGTTGACCATGCGCGGGCTGAGCGGCCGCAACCTGAAGACCATCGACCTGGAGATTCCTCTTGGACGCCTGACCGTGGTCACCGGTGTTTCCGG
>DAOVZQ010000271.1 GCA_030635025.1 bacterium | reverse complement strand
CCAGCTCGAGCGGATCGAGCAGTCCCGGCTGGACGGGACCGCCCGCGAACTCATGCAGATCGCGCGCAAGGGATCGCTGCGTCACGGACCGGCCGTACACGAGATGCCCCCCCCGCGCACCGATAAGCGGGACTCCCGATCGCTCTACAACCGTCGGGGACGACCCCGCGACGAGGATCTGCGCCGCCTGCTGGCGTCCTGCGGGGGAAACAAGACCGCCCTGGCCGAAAAGCTGTCGGTTTCCCGCTCCACGCTCTACCGCTGGATAGCAACCCTCAATTAATGTTCCAAGACTGTCCCACTGTCCCATAGCCGGCTATCCCGGCGGGACGGATGGGACGGTGAATGGGACACTTCGCGACCCAGACAGATAGCATCATTTATTGATTATCTCGTTATATTAATACTGGTTACAAGATACTGAGACGCGAGTTCTCTTTTCTGGCCGGGATCTTGCGACAGGGAGGTCAGACAGGACACTTCCCCCCTTTGTGTTCTGCGAGTGCAGGTGGGCGATCCGGCAGGTGGGGCTGTCGGATCGCCGCTTTTATGGGGTTATCCGTGTTACGTTGACTTCCCACCTGTGGTATTATCGATCTGATCCAATCATTAGAATCCGTATCGCTTCACGATTCGTATCGTTGACAGGCTCCGGACAGCGGGAGAACTGATATGAATGGACTTCGGGTCGGGCTGTTGACCGTACTTCTGGTGTCGTGTTTCTCAATTAACGTGGCTGCCGACCCGGCGACCTCGTTGTCGTATTGTTCCTATCTCGGCGGATCGGGCAACGAGTACGGCGCGGCTATCGCCGTGGATCGCTCGTCGCACAGGTATGTGGTTACCGGCCGGACGACTTCGAACGATTTTCCTGTGACTCCGGGCGCCTACGACTCATGGCACAACTCGTTACCATACTTCCCGGACGTTTTCGTGAGCGTATTCAACATCGCTGACCACTCCCTGGCATACTCGACATTTTTCGGCGGCAACTACAGGGATATTTCCCAAGCCCTCACACTCGATGATCAGGGAAACATCTATATCGGAGGTCGGACTGATTCGAGCAATCTGCCGACGACACCCGACGCCTATGATCCTAACTATACTTATGGGTATGGGGCGGGTTTTGTCGCCTCCTTGACAGCCGATCTGGATTCATTGCGCTGGAGCACGTATATCGGCGGGGATGATTTCGACGAAGTGTCTGCACTCCTCTACGATCCGGAAGGGTATCTGTATGTGGGGGGTGTGATATACTCCGATGGGTTCCCATTCGACACTTCTTTCGTACCGGGTGGCGGTGCCTTCGTTGCGAAATTTAGGGCGGAAGACGGATCTATGGTTTGGAGTTCGGCTGTCGGCATTGGAAACGTAAACTCCATGCAGCTCTCGAACGACGGCCGATTAATCGTCGCGGGCCTTGGCAGTGAAATTATGACCAGCGAAGGCGCCTACGATACGACGCCCGACGGCCCATCGGACTTGTTCTTCATGAGCCTGGACAAGGAGACCGGCGCCTTCGATTGGGGTACGTATGCCGGTGGCAGCTGGCGCGAGACCTTCATTGAAATCCTGATCGGCCCGGACGGGAACATCCTGTTCGCCGCCTGTGTCGACTCGGACGATTTTCCCCTCTCGGCCACGGGCTGGGGAACGGCACTCGGCGGCGAGGGAGACGTCGTCGTGGGCGCCTTGAGCGCGGATGGCTCCGACCTGTTGTGGGCCCGCAACATCGGCGGCTCCGCTTTCGACGGCGGTGCGACGGTCGTGTCCAATCCCGCACTTGCTCTCGACGATGACGGCAATCTCCTTGTTCTCACCTCGACCCAGTCCGAGGATGTCGCCACAACTTCGGCCAGCCTCTATCCGGATTTTCTCGGTGAGTATGATGCACTCCTGGCTTCGATTTCCACCGACGGCGCGACGTGCCGCTGGCTCACGTACCTGGGAGGGAGTTACGGCGATGAGGGCAAGGGATTGGTCTTGATCCCCTCCGGTATGATCGTGCTTGGATATACGGTAAACGGTGACGTCAACCCGGCCTTGCCGGTCACGATTGACGCTTTCGATGGGCTGGGGGGCGGCACCGCCGACGCCTTCGTCATGCAGTTGGAAGATCCCACGCTTGTGGGACTGGTTGTAGAAGACGTGACTCTCGTCCAGAACGGCGAGGAAATCGTCGTGGATTGGCGTGTGAACGAATTTGCGGAGCCGAGTACGTTTCAGGCTTCCGTGGCTGTCAATGGTCGTGTTTCCTCACTTCCCGTATCATCTCGACACGGAGCCGGCTACCAGGCAATCGACCACGCGGTCTGTACGGACGACGAAGCCGAGCGCACCTACCGCATCAGCCACATCAACGAGTTCGATCAGGAGTCGGTGATCATCGAGCGGACCATCACGCCCGATTGCGCTGCTTGCCTCAGCTGGAGTTTGTCCGTCATGTCCGGAAACAACGACGAGTTCCTGTTCGCCTTGCGACTGGGTCAGCCATCGATGGTCCGTCTGAGTGTTTATGATGTGAAGGGTAGACGAATAGCCGTCTTGCCGGGCGAGACCTTGTCTACGGGCGAGCATTTCCTTGCTTGGGACGGCACCGACAACCGAGGCCGCACACTCCCGAGCGGACGCTATCTCGCACGATGCGTGTTGGACGATCGGGATTTGTCGACATCCTTCACGTTGCTCAGATGAGTGGCTCGAAGGAGTGAATCAGTCGGCAGCTCCCGGCATCCCCCGCACATAAACATCCTGCTTCGGGAACGGTATCTCCACATTTTCCGCCAACAGCGTCTTGTAGACCCGCTCGGTCAACGCGTCGATCACCCGCCCGCGAAAGACCGGCTCTTCCACCCACGCCATCAGCTCGAACTCCAGCCCCGAGGCGCCCAGTAGTCGGAAGCGTATGCGCGGTTCCGGGTCCATGATCAGGTGGGGGATGTCCGGGCAGCAGCCCAGCAGCAGGTCGCGCACCTGGTCGATGTCGCTGCCGTAGGCCACCGACACGGGTATGCGTATGCGCATCTTGTCATCGGGGCCGCCGGTCTCGTTGATGATCTTGGCGTTGCCGATGATGGCGTTGGGGACGGTCACTTCCACGTCGTCGCGTGTCAGCAGCCGCGAGGAGCGCAGACCGATGTCGGTCACCTCACCGCGGGTCACGTTGTCGATGACGATATAGTCGCCGATCTTGAAGGGCGCGTCGGCCAGGATGAAGACGCCCGCGAAGAGGTTGGCCAGGGTGTCCTTGGCCGCGAAGCCCACCGCGATACCGACCACGCCCGCCGAGGCGAGCCACGTGGTCACGTCTATGTGCCAGGCCGAAAGCAGGAAGTAGAACGCGGCGCCGTAGGCCAGGATCTTCCAGATCATGATCATCAGGGGCAGGGTCTTGGTCTGGACCACGCCCGACTCGCCGTCGCGGCGACTGGCCGCCTTGAGCAGCATGGTGCCGATGGTCGCCAGGACCGCCGCCCAGATGAATATGCCGAGTGTCTTGAGCACGCCGATGGCGGCGAACCTGACCGCGCCTTCCTGGATCCAAAGCAGCGACCAGGCGGCGCCCGCCAACACGACGGACAGGATGGACGGGCCGCGCAACTTCTCGACGATCACGTCGTCCAGAAGCGTTTCGCTGCGACGGCTCAGGCGCACCAGCAGGGGGAACACGACCAGGCGGACCAGCAGGGCCACGGCCAGGGTCAGCCCCAGACGGATGATCGTGACGGTCACGCGCGAGTCGAGATTTTCGATCCATTCGGGCATGGGTCATCTCCTCGGGAAGTGAATCCCTGTCTGCCTACAGATATCCCAGGGCTTCAAGCCGCCGGCGTAATTGGGGCTTGATCTGAACCTTCCTGGGTGTTTTGCCCGTGTCGCCGGGGCGTCCGATAAGTTGCCCCGCCGCATCGGACAGCGCCTGTGCCGTCGGGCCCGACAGGGGCAGGGGCGACAGTTCGCGGGGATCGGTGGACAGATCGTACAGGGCGGGCCAGATCTCTGATTCGACGGCCTCGTTGGCCGGCCCGGCCACAACCGCCGTCCAGCCCCCGGCGCGCGCGGATATGAAATTACGGGCTTCCGTGAGCCCGACCAGCCTATCGACGCCGTCGATCGTTACGGTGCGGCGCTCACGCGCTTCCTCGTCCGCCGCGCTGATCGGGCGGTCGATCAGTTCGGGCAGCAGCGAGAAGCCGTCGATGTCGTTGTCCGGCTCCACGCCCAAGGCGTCCAGGACCGTAGGCATGACGTCCATGAAGCTCACTTCGGTGTCGATCACCTTGGGCACGGCGTCTGGGAATGCGGCGCGGGGCAGTCTTACGAACAGGGGTATGTCGGTCAACTGGGGGCCCAGCAGGTCCCCGTTGTGTCCCCACTTGCCGTGCTCCCAGAAGGCTTCGCCGTGGTCACTGGTTATGATCAGCAGCATGTTGTCGGCCAGGCCCGACGCCTCGAGGTTCTCCAGGAAGCCGCCCAACAGCTCATCGGTATAAAGGATGCCCGCGTCGTAGCGCCCCTCGATCTCCTTGGCGATGTGAGGCGGCGCACCGTCGATGTAATTCTGCAGCTCGCGCACGCCCCCCAGGAATTTCGTCCGATGGTAACCCAGGATTTTTTT
>DAOVZQ010000162.1 GCA_030635025.1 bacterium | reverse complement strand
GGCGAGAGCTCGACGGGGCCGCGGTCCATGGACGTTCCGATACGCAGCAGCAGCGCACTTGCGATCGCGGGGATGTCCTCGGACCGCTCGCGCAGGGGCGGAAGCTCTATGTGGAAGCGCAGAAGCGCACGAGCCAGGCCCGCGTGGAAGCTCCCGCGTCGGGCCAGTGACGCAAGGGGCGCCGACGTGCTCGCGAACGTGCGCGGTGAGCGCTGCGGCGGGGGCTGAGAGTGCGGCGGGGGCTGAGAGTGCGGCGACGGCGCGGGAGCCAGTCTGTTCGCCCAGTGGCGTTGGGCGCCCGGCGTGAGCTGTTCGACGTTCTCCAGGTGAATCGCCGCCGGGGGGCGCGCGTCGTCTTGCGGGTGGAAGCGCGTCGCCTCGATCACGCGCAGCTCGCCGCCCCCGCTCGCGCCCAGCTCGTGAAGAGCTCGAATGGCGGTGGAGCGGCCGGTGCCGCGTTCGCCCGAGACGAGAACAGGTGTCGTGAGGCGTCCGAGACTCGCGATCTGACGTCGGATGCGGTGGGCCGTCTCGCTGCGGGCCAACGCGTGCAGGACCCGCCAGCTGCCGTCCAAGTTCACCAGGCCGCCACCCTGGTCAAAGAGTGCGAGGCCGGGCACGCGCACGGCGCCGCCGATCAGGGCGCGCTTGATCATGCCCCAGTGCACCGTGAGATCCTCCTGGAGCGCCGCGCTGAGCAGACAGGCCACGGCGCCGGCCGTCTGGGGCGAGGCCATCGACGTGCCGTTGTAACGGGCGCTGCCGTCCTCGAAGCCGGGCACGGTCGAAAGGGCCGAGCCGGGCGAAACAACGTCGGGCTTGGGCGCCTCTCCCCCTCGACTCGAAAACGCAAAGAGCGTATTGACCGGCAGGTCGGCCTGATAGAGATCCTTGGCCGTGGAGCTCGAGAGGTACGCACCCGAGGCGATCACGCTGCGACTGGTGGCCGGGATGCCGCTGGTGGATAGGCCCGGGCCCTCATTGCCGTTGCTCGTGCAGACGTAGAAGCCCGGGTTGTCGGCCAGCAGCTCGTCCAGCCAGCCGCCGATGGCGTCGTCGTCCTCTTCCACCGAGTTGATGCCGAAGCTCATGTTCACGACCACGGGCAGACCGTAGCGCTCGCCGAATTCCACCGCGTGCTCGAAAGCCTTCTTCATGGACTCGGTGCGCGTGGCGCCACCGCTCAGCCGGTTGTCGCCGAGTTTGCAGGAAATGAGCCAGGCGCCGGGGGCGACGCCGTCCAGGCCGTCCTGGCCGCTCACGTCGTTGCCGGTAGAGATGCCGGCGCAGTGGGAGCCGTGGGCGCCGGTGTCGTGATGGAATTCGACTGTGGGACTGGCGAAGCGGCCGAGCCAGTCCTCGTCGTCGCGGACGGTCACCGTCCAGGCCATCATCGAGCGGCTGTCGGGCACGTTGGGGCTCTGCAGGGCGAAGACGTCCCAGGCCACGTGGTAGTCGCGCAGGAGTTTTTCGTCGTCGATGCGGCCGTCGCCGTCCGTGTCGACAGCCACCAGCCACACCAGGCGACTGCTCCGTTCGCGCGCCACCGAGGTGGCGGCGGTCTCGTTCAGGCCGGACAGCAGCTCGAGGCCCGCACCGATCCCCAGAGCTGATTCCACGGCGTCGCGTTCAGCGGCGTAGACCAGGAAGGCAAAGGTGTCGGTCGTGTCGCCGTCGTCGTTTACGTCTGACACGTCGCCGTTGTTGATGAACTGGCGTTCGGAGATCAGGCCCATGTAGACCGGGCGCAACGGATCGTCATCGATCGGAGGCACGCTCAGATCGCCGGCGCCCTCAAGGATCGGCCCATCGGGATGCGTGTAGATGCCATCGGCAAACTCAGCCTCGACGACCTCCCAATCGCCCTCGGGCGTGAAGTCGCGCGCATCAAGGACCTTGTGGCCACCGGTGGAAATCGTCTGCAGCCCGGGCGCCAACTCGTCGACGCCGGTGTCGAGGATCGCCACGACCACGCCTCGGCCATCCCAGGTCGGGTGTTCGGCACGCCAGGCCGCGGTGCCGATGTCGCCTACGGGAAGGTAGGTCCAGGACTCGTCGGCGGGCGCCTCGGCCAGCGCGGATGCGCCGCACAGAGCCGTCAACAGGGTCAGACCGATCAGGAATCGCCGGGCGGCGAGCGAAGTCGACAACATGGGAAACCTCCAGTAACACGGGGGCCTTTTACAACACGCGACCGGGAGTCTATTATATGAACGGCTCCGGGGTCGGACAAGCCGCAACCCCCGCCGAAGCAAACCGGAAAGGAAGATATTAGATGGATACGAAGAACATGCGCATCGATACGAAAGTGGTTCACGCCGGGCAACACCCCGATCCCGCCACGGGCGCCGTGTCCATTCCCATCTACCAGTCCTCCACCTTCTGCTTCAAGGATGCGGCCGAAGGCGCCGCCCGTTTCGCCGGCACCGACGACGGCTACATCTACACGCGGCTCGGCAACCCCACCACCGCCCATCTCGAGGAATGCATTTCCACGCTCGAAGGCGGCTGCGGCGGTCTGGGCGCGGCCACGGGCATGGCGGCCGTGAACACCGTCTACTACACCATGCTCAGCCAGGGCGATCACGTGGTCTGTACCGAGGCCATGTACGGACCGTCGCGCACCGTCCTGGAAACCGAGTATTCCCGCTTCGGGATCAGCGCCACCTTCGTCGACTCGTCCGACATGGAGAACGTCAAGAACGCCATGCGGCCCGAAACCAAGCTCGTCTACATCGAGACGCCGGCCAACCCCACCCTGAAGATGACCGACGTGCAGGCCTGCGCCGACCTGGCCCACGAGCATGGCGCCCTGCTGGCCGTCGACAACACCTTCTCCTCGCCGGTCCTGCAGCGCCCCTTCGAGATGGGCGCCGACATCATCGTCCACAGTATGACCAAGTTCATCAACGGCCATACCGATGTGGTAGCCGGCATGGTCGTGGCCAAGGATCCCGAGGTCTTCGCCCGACTGCGCAAGGTTCATCGCAACCTCGGCGGCACCATGGATCCCCATCAGGCCTGGCTCGTCCTGCGCGGTGTGCGTACGTTGGCCTTGCGTATGGAGAAGGCCCAGGCCAACGCGATGGAGCTGGCGCGCTACCTGGAAGACCATCCCAAGGTCGAGTGGATTCGGTATCCGGGCCTGGAGAGCCATCCCCAGTACGCCCTGGGCCAGAAGCAGATGGATGGACCGGGCGCCGTGATTTCCTTCGGCGTCAAGGGCGGCCTCGAAGCCGGCAGCACGCTCATCGGCAACGTGGAGATCCCCACGCTGGCTGTGAGTCTGGGCGGCATCGAATCGCTCATCGAGCACCCGGCGTCCATGACCCACGCGGGCATTTCTCAGGCCGAGCGCGAAGCGGCTGATATCAGTGACGACCTGGTGCGTATCGCCGTGGGCTGCGAAGACTGGCGCGACCTGCGGGACGACCTCGCCAAGGCGCTGGACACGATCTGATCGAACGGACGGGGACGAGTCCGGAAGGGTTTGCATGAACCAACATTGGGTCGATGCGGGAAAGCTGGGGACGGACCTGAATTCAGGTGATCCGTGGGACGTGGACTACAGCGCCCATCCCCTGCTCGACCCCCGCTTCGTTCAGCGGCCCACGCGGATCGGGCGGTTCTTCCGCCAGATGTACGAGCGAATCGCGAACGACGATCAGGCGTACCTGGCAGAAATCGACCGCATGCTCAACCCGTCGAGTCCCGGCGATGGCGCCACCCGCGACCCCATCGAGTTCGTCCGTTACCTGACCGAAGCCGAGACCTATGTTCGCGACCTCGTGACTCTGCTGCCCCGGGCCTCGCAGGACCACGTGCGCCCCGACGCCAAGATCTCGGCCTGCAACGACCTGCGCACCCTCATGTCGTTTCTGTTCTCTCCGGAAAATCCCCGCATCCGTTACGAAGCCCAGCGCAAGCTGTACCTGTCCAAACTTCTGCTGGATATCGACTATTCGCGACACGTTCAGCTCAGTCCCAAGCACAAGTCCTACTTCGAGCGCCAACTCCGCGAGGGGCTCTGGGAACACGCTCTGGACACCAACGCCATCGAAGTCGGGTTCCATATCGACAATGACGGCGAGACGATCCGCTACAACCTCCAGCCGAAGCCTGGGCAGGAGCGCTGGGAATTCAAATCGATATTCCTGGAAAAGACCGTCGCCGGACGCAAGATCCCGCTGGACGTCCTCTATTATAACTGTCGCTACAAGCGTACGGTCGTGCCGATCTCCTACGAACTCGTCGACGGCAGCCACCGGGTGATCGAGCGCAAACGCTGGGACGCCACCGGCGATCACAGCAGCGGCTCGGTTCTCTCGAAGATGATCCGCAAGGGTCTACACGATCCCGACGAGATCAGCGACATGCTCGGCGCCATGTTCATCGTCCACGATGAGGACGGCATCAACGAACTGCTGACCCTGCTGGACAGCGTCTTCGGAAATCCCGTCTCCTGGCAGGACGTCACCGACACGCTCATGGACGAGGCCGACAGCCGGAACCTCGATCGACACTCCGGTCGCGGCTACAAGGTGTACAAGGGAAACCTGGGGATCCTGCATCCGTCGGCCACACCCGGCGGCTTGCCCTATCGCTTCCATGTGGAAGTGCAGATCTACGCGCTGGAGGGGTTCCTGCGTACGGTCCACGGCGCTCATACGGCCAGCCATCTCGCCCTCAAGCTGCGGCAATTCCTGCACGGTCTGGCGCCTATCGTCTTTCCTCGTTCGATCTACGGCGAGGATTGGCTAAGACTCCCATAGTCCACACATGCCGATAAGAAGGACCCGCCCTCGACGAGAGCGGGTCCTTATTGGCGATCATAATCGGCGTCAGACGTTCATCATTTCATCCTGATCAAGTGAGACCGCACAGCACTCATCCGAAACCGGCACGTCGGACTCACCCCAGAACTCTTCCAGATCCACATCAGCGATACTGGAGTCGTCGATATCGATCGCCCTATTGTCGTTCCAGCTCTCGGACGACTCATGGATCGAAAACGCGGGGCAACTGGCAGCGCCCACGGCGCCCACTACAGGAGCAGGCTGTTTCCCCCCGTGATCGACATGTCCTTCGGTCACGACTTTCAGGGCATCGATCAACGTCACGATCTGGTAGGCCTGGGCCGACAGTTCCTGACTGGATGCCGCGGTTTCCTCGGAACTGGCGGCATTGGATTGTGTCACTTTTTCCATGGCGGTGACGGCCACATTGATCCCGTCCAGTCCCAGAATCTGCTCACTATTGGCTCTTGTCACATCACGAATCAGTTCGGTCACGCCTGCGATACTCTGGGAGATGTGATCGATGGAATCGGTAATCTCGGTGGCAACCTGCACGCCGTGTTTCGCGTCCTGAAGGGACTCGGCAATCAGGGCCGTGGTTTCACGCGCCGCGTCGGCGCTGCGCTGGGCAAGGCTGCGGACCTCCTCGGCCACAACGGCGAAGCCCTTACCGGCATCCCCGGCCCGTGCGGCTTCAACCGCGGCATTCAGGGCCAGCAGGTTGGTCTGGAAGGCAATTTCATCGATGGACTTGATGATACGCGCCGTCTCACCCGACGATTGCTGCATCTTGACGATGGCCTCTTGCAGACGGAGACCCGACTCGGCACTCACGTACGAAGCCTGGGACATTTCGCCGGCCATGTCGTCCATCTGTTTGGCATTGTTCATATTGAGACGGGTCTGCATCGAGAATTCGCCCAATGAGGCGGATATTTCTTCGATGGCCGACGCCTGTGTACTGGCGCCCTGGGCCAGGTATTGGCTGGAGTCGGCCAAGTGCATGGACGATTGGGTGACCTGCCCGACATTCCGGCTCAGTCCCCTGATGACGTGCCTCAACTCATTGACGATGGAATTGGTCAGCTTGATGGAGACGAGACCGCCAAAGAACAAGGCGATGAGTGTCGAGGTGAGGATTATACCGGCCGCGTGACGGCGTGTCTCGGCGATGCGTTCCAAGGACGTTTCCGAGAATTCATGAGCCATCTCGAACATGGTATCGAGACTTGCCAGCACGTTTTGTTGGGCCGGTCGAATTTTCTCATTGTAGATTTGCTGGGCCAGGAGTAAGCGGTCCTCCCGGAAATCGCCGTTGGGATTCATGAGCCGCCGCATATCTCGTGCGTTTTCATGGGAAGCGTCGTGAACCGCCTTCATCTCGACAAGCAGGGGAGCCATCTCCGGGATCAGCGTTCCCGCCTGCTTGTCCCG
>DAOVZQ010000129.1 GCA_030635025.1 bacterium | reverse complement strand
GTGCGCACGGTTCTGAGCGATACCGTCGTCAGCAGACAGAAAAGCGCCAGCGCACCTACGGACACATAGGCCCCGTACGCCAGGTCTTGTCTGGCGTACGGCCAGAAATCCATATCCGCCACGGTGATCCTCCCGATCAGCAACGCCAACGCGCCAATACCCAGGATCGGCGTCAAGAACCGCAGAACCGTGTGAATCTTCGGGCTCAGTCGCCGCCTACGCAGCAGGACCAGGGCCAACGGCGTGCCGAACACTAAAGCCGTGGCCAGAGGCAGGTCCCGCCAATAGTGATCGTAATTCTTGAGTACACGGGCATCCTGTGACGACAAAGCCTGGACCAACAGGCCGGCGGGTTCGCCGTCAGCACCGAGAACAACTGCTCGATACGAAACCGGCATCAGATACGAAACGACCAGCAATACGGCGCAGCACAGCATCAGTTTTTCGGCGAGTGTTCTCATCATATCGAATTCTCCTCGCTCAGTGAGTAGTCGGATCAGTCCCTGACCAGCGAGCGGACGAGCAGTTCGACGTTCTGTTCCAACGGATCGAGCAGACCGATTTTCCATGAAACGACTCCGTCGTCCTCGATCGTGCCGTTGCACTCGAGTATTTCGCCCGGCATGGAGACCCGCAGATGAAGGGTGGCGATGAAGGCGTGGGCCACGCCCATCATGTCGCGCTCGATGATGGTCTCGACCTGGCTGTCATCGTCTGCGATTACCGAGGCGGCCAGTGCTACCAGCAGGTCGGGATCCACATCAGCGCGACTCCGTGTCACCAGTTCGGTCACGTCGGGTATCAGGGCAAGCGACAGGGCCTCGATGAAGGCGTCTTCATCTTCAATCAGATAGATCCGCTCCCAGGTTTGGGAGAGATGTCCCCGGAAGAGACCCCGCAGTTCGGCGACGAACACCTCTGTCAGATCCGGCTGGATTTCCTTTGCACGCTCGGCGTAGAGGACGGTCATCAGGTTGATCAGATCCCGTTTGAGCCCTTCCCAACTCAGGTGCTCCCGGTAGGTGTAGGTCCGGCCCTCCTCGGTGCGTCCGGTTTCCAGCGAGACGAAATTACGGAGGCCGGAGGACGCCTTCCGCTTATCACCGGAATCGTAGCGGCTGAAGATTCGGATATCGTCGCCCAGTCCCGCCCATTCAGCGGGCGATGTGGCGCAGATAACGCGGCGAAACGAGACGCGTCCGTCTTCGTCAACGGCCCGTCGCCAACCCTCGTCCTCAGGCACCCTGAAAATCTGATGCATGTCCAGTTCGAGGAGTTCCTCGTCCAGCTCGGGAAAGAAGTCCACGGTTCTCGTGCCGATCCCATCGGAATCGATAACCACAGCCACCCGGTACTCGTGACAACCGGCCAGGGCGGTCAACGCGATGATCAGACCCAGCATTTTCCAGACATGTGCGCGTTTCATGGCGCCTCCTTGATCGTTCAATAAGACAGCACCGCGGGCGTCACACTCACGCGCAGCCCCGGGATATCGAGTTTCGCGTCCTGATCCGGCGACAGCTCCGTGAGCAGACGCAGGGCCTCGGCGACGGTCAGGCCATCGGTTGCGGCGTAGGTACTCAACAACCGTCGGGCGGGTCTGCGACGCAGGGCGGGGGCCGACGAAAGCAGGCGTTCGAGTTCGTCGTGGTCCGCGAGAACCGCACCGGCGGGCAGGCGTTCGAGCACGCGGCGCAACTCGCCCGCTGTCCAGGACCGGACACCGGTCGGAAGCAGGGAAGCCGGGGAGCGGAAATCGTCTGATGCTTCGTGCCTCTCTTCATAGGCCAGCACTCCGTCCAGGCGCGCCTGAAGCTGGCGCCGCTCGCCGATTAAGTATCCGGAGAGGAACACCAGGGCGACGACGGCCGCCGCGGCCAAGCCGGTCCAGGTCCGTGCCGAAAACCGGGGCGCAGCCTTGCGACGGACTGGCCGGGATGCATCTGAGGGCAGAGCAGCTTCGAGCCGATCCCAGGCCCCGGCAACCAGATGCTCGGGTGCGCACGCTGCCAGATCGTCGATCCGGTCGTGGGCCAGGCGCCTCGCCAAGGACAGCATGACCAGGCCGTCGGGAATTGCGGGGGCCAAGGCGTCGAGTCTTTTCATCACCGCGTCGTCGGCGTCATCGCGGGCCATGGCGTCCAACCCGTCATGAAATTCCAGCCAATCTCGTTCGTCAATCATGTGCCCACCTCCAGGCGGCGTAGGCTCTCGGCGAGCCGCTTCCGGGCGAAATGCAGGGTTGTGCGCAGGGTCGTCCAGCTCATGCCCAGACGGGCGGCGACACTGGCCGGATCATCCTGTTCCAGGTCTACGGCGGCAAAAACCGCCTGCTGTCTTTGGGGCAGGGCCGCCACACCTCGACGCACATGTTCCATGAAGTCATCGGCCGTCATTCTCTTCAATGGGTCAGGATCAGGATCGGCAAAGCGGTCCAGCCTGTCGATGGGCGTGGCCTGCTCCCGTCTAACCGACGCCCGCCGCAGATATTGCAGGCAGGTGCGGCGGTGAAGTGTATTCAACCAGGGTCGAACAGGGCGGGCGGGATCGTAGTCGTCAAAGCGGGCATGGACCTGGATCCATGTATCCTGACACAGATCCGCCGCAGTGTCCCAGTCGCCACAATAGCGAAAAGCCACCGTCAACAACCGTCGGGCTTCGCTCTCCACGAGCCGCCGAAAGGCCATGCGGTCTCCCCGCGCGGCTTGCCGGGCCAGTTTGTCGGTTGCCTGTTCACTCATGGTCCGTCGACGCCTCCGTCGTGTTCGAGACTCGCCGTCAGATGCAGTATGCCATACCGCACCAGGATGTTTATCGTAAACCCGGATTGGTGTTGCAGGAACGTCCCGCCGCTGGCACCTTTCGAACACTGACAATACTCGGGAATTCGAGAGGAGCGGCCATGTGCTTGGCGGTACCCGGCAAGGTTCTGGAAATCTACGACGAGAACGGCCTATCCATGGGCCGCATCGACTACGCGGGAACCGAGAACACGGCCTGCCTGTCGTACTGTCCCGATGTGACGACGGGACAGTACGTGATCGTGCACGCCGGTTTCGCCCTGCAGATCCTTGACGAAGCCGAGGCCATGGAAACCCTGCGCACGCTCACCGACCTGAACCAGCTGATAGAGGATGATCGCGCCGGGAACGGCTCATGAAGTACCTCACCGAGTTCCGCGACCCCGTCCTGGCCCGCACGCTTCTGGACCGGATCGCTGCAGCCACGACCCGCTCCTGGACCATCATGGAGATCTGCGGTGGTCAGACCCACTCGATCCTGCGCCACGGCATCGACCAGCTGCTGCCCGACGAGATCGAACTCGTGCACGGCCCCGGCTGCCCCGTCTGCGTGACGCCCCTGGAAACCATCGACCGCGCCCTGGCCGTGGCCGCCCGTCCCGAAGTGATCTTCACATCCTTCGGCGACATGTTGCGTGTGCCCGGATCGAAGGACGACCTGTTCCGGGTCAAGTCGCGCGGCGGCGATGTGCGCATGGTCTACTCCCCGCTCGAAGCGGTGAAACTGGCACGGGAGAACCCGGATCGCGAAGTGGTTTTCCTGGCCGTGGGCTTCGAAACCACCGCGCCCGGCAATGCCATGGCGGTCAAGCAGGCCGCGGCCGAGGGCTTGACCAACTTCAGCGAAATCGTCAGCCACGTGCTGGTGCCGCCGGCCATGTCGGCCATCCTGTCGTCGCCCGTCAACCGGGTACAAGGCTTCCTGGCCGCAGGACACGTATGCACCATCATGGGATGGGGCGAGTACGAACCCTTGGCCGCCAAGTACAACGTGCCCATCGTGCCGACCGGTTTCGAGCCGGTGGACCTGCTCCAGGGTATCCTGGCCTGCGTGGAAATGCTCGAGCGGGGCGAGGCCCGTGTGGAAAACCGCTACGACCGGGTCGTCAGGGCGGAGGGCAATCCAGCGGCCCGGGCCGTGGTGGATGAAGTGTACGAAGTCTGCGACCGTCCATGGCGCGGCATCGGCGTCATTCCCGACAGCGGCCTGCGACTTCGCGAAGCCTTCGCGGCGTTCGACGCAGAGCGAAAGTTCGATGTGTCGGATATCGCCCCGACCGAACCCGAGATCTGCATCAGCGGTGAGATCCTGCAGGGTCTCAAGAAACCCGACCAGTGCCCGGCCTTCGGCAACGATTGCACTCCGACGTCTCCCCTGGGCGCCACCATGGTGTCGAGCGAGGGCGCCTGCGCCGCCTACTGGAAATACCACCGGAGTCGATTATGACCGACACGCCCAATCTCACGACACTGTCCTGCCCCATGCCCCTCTGCGATCACGACACGGTGCAGTTGGCCCACGGCGCCGGCGGTCGTCTGTCGGCCGACCTGATCGAGACGTTCATCGTGCCCCGGTTCGCCAACACCACGCTCGAGCGGCTGGAGGATCAGGCGGTGCTGGATATGCCGCCGGGACGTCTGGCTTTTTCGACCGATACTTTCGTGGTGACGCCCCTGGAGTTTCCCGGCGGCGACATCGGCGACCTCGCGATCAACGGAACGGTGAACGACGTGGCCATGTGCGGCGCGCGGCCGCTGTACCTGAGCGTGGCCTTCGTTCTGGAGGAAGGACTGCCGCTGGCGACCTTCCACCGGATCCTCTGCTCCATGGAGACGGCGGCCCGTATTGCCGGCGTCACGATCGTCACCGGCGATACCAAGGTCGTCGACAAGGGGTCGTGCGACGGGATGTTCATCAACACTTCGGGCGTGGGCGTGCTGCCGCCGGGCATCGACATGTCCTCGGCCAACCTGTGTGACGGAGACGTGGTGATCGTCTCGGGGACGGTGGCCGACCACGGCATGGCGGTGATGACCGTGCGCGAGGGATTGTCGTTCCGGTCGAGCGTCGCCAGCGACACGGCGGCCCTCAACGGGCTGGTGGCCGAAATCCTGGGGGCCTGCTGCGAGACGCGCGCCCTGCGCGACCCGACCCGCGGCGGCCTGGCGACGACCCTCAACGAATTTGCGGCGTCTTCGAAGGTGGGCATCAAACTCGACGGCGAAGCGATTCCCGTGCGCGAGGACGTCGGCGCCGCCTGCGAGATACTGGGCATCGATCCGCTCTATGTGGCCAACGAGGGTAAACTGGTGGCGGTGGTGCCGGCCGAATCGGCCGACAAAGTGCTGGCGACCATGCGCACGCATGAGCATGGGCGGAACGCGGCGATCATCGGTCGTGTGACGACCGAGCATCCGGGGATGGTGGCGTGCCGGACGGCGCTGGGCACCGAACGAATCGTGGATATGCCCGTGGGCGAGCAGCTCCCACGTATCTGTTGACGGATCCGTGATCCCTCAGGGGCGCATCGCCGGGGCGTCCACGAAATCATCCGGGGCGAATCCCTGCCGCACCAGCAACGCGTCGATCTCCGCCCGCACCTCCGGTGTCAGCTCCGGTTCGCGCGACATGATCCAACCCTTGTCCCGATCGGGTGTTCCGACGACGAACCAGGCATGATCCTCCCCCAGGCCGATGAACCACAGGTTCAGCTTTACCGGTTTGAGTCCGAAGACCTTGAACGGCGCCATCTGCCAACGGGCGTGGGTCCGCTTGTCGATGATCTCGGCCTCGGCCTCGAAGACCTTATCCGATCCGTCCGCCTTCGTGCAGCGGGTGATGACGGCGATCTTGTCGTCATCGCCCAGGCGGTACTCGACCGTGGCGCAGCAGGCGCAATCCTTCTGAAACTTGACGGGCATACGGGCGATGTTGTGCCAGACGCCATCGCAGATCCGGTCGATATCGAGATCCTTCACGATACGTGGACGACGGGGAATATGGTCGGGTGCAGCGATAGCGGCGACGGTCGACAGCAATACGATCACGATGAGAATGCGCAGGATGTGAGTCATGACTTAACCTTTCGCCTGCCTGGCAGGCCGATACGGAAAAAAGTGTACACGTGTACACTCTGAAGGATCTTCATCGGTAGCAAGAGGAGCTATTCGGGCCACTCGAAGCGCGAATGAAGACTCGCGATAGTCGCGTCCCGGTCCGTGGCGTTGATCACCAACGAGATGCTGTTGATGGACGATCCGACCGAATGGGCGTTGACGCCGGCCTCGCAGAGCGCCGCATAGACTTCGCTGGCCAAGGCCACGCGTTCGTAGAAGTGCGGACCGTAGACGGTGAGAATGACCACGTCCTCGGTCAACTCCATGGACTGCGGCTTGAATTCGGCCTGAACAACATCGAGGATGGGACGGCAGTTCCCGATAACTTTCATATCCACACACAGAGCCAACTGTTTACTGCCGTCGGCACACTTGCCGATGGACAGGTAGCAGAGCGGGATCTTGTGTTCGGCAAACATGGCCAGGATGCGGCACGATCGGCCGGCCCTCCACATATAGCCCATGATGTCCACCAGACAGAGGTCACACCGTTCGATCAGGCCGCCGCATTTTATTTTTTCGTTCATGATTTCGGGAGGGTTACGGTGAATGTCGATCCCGCCCCGGGACGACTGTCCAGGTCGAGAGTACCGCCGAGTTGATCCGTGAATCGCTTGACGATGGGCAGGCCGAGCCCCGTACCGTCGTCGGACGTCTTCTTGGCCTCGGGCGTGCGATAGAACTCTTCGAAGATGCGCTGCTGATCCGCCGGCGGGATGCCGATCCCCTCGTCCGTGACCGTCAGGGTTACCCGTGCGCCCTTGACGGTCAGCTTGACGGCCACCTTGCCGCCTGGACGATTATAACGCACGGCGTTGCTGATCAGATTGACGTAGATCTTCTCCACCAGCGTTTCGTTGGCGCGCATGATCACATCCGAATCGGGCAATTCGGTCGTCAGGGTCAGGTCCTTTGCCGCGATCCGCTCGCGTTGGGCCTTCAGCAGTTTCTTCAGCAGGTGGTTCAGGTTCACGTCCCTGACGTTCCGCCGGGCATCGAGCTCCGTACGGGTCAGGTCGGTCAGGTCCTTGACGATCTCCAGGGCCTGGGTCAGACGCTTGACCGCCCGGCGCAACGTTTGCGCCGCCTTCTCACTTAGATCGCCGCCGGCCACGCCCAACACCGCCTCGACCGCGCTTTGGGCGGTGGCCACCGGTGTCTTCACTTCGTGGGAAACGTAGCGGAAGAAGTCGACCTTGG
>DAOVZQ010000376.1 GCA_030635025.1 bacterium | reverse complement strand
GAATACGGGTACGTAGATCTTGTCATTCAGGATCAGGCTGTTCGTGTAGGAGGCCGGCGTGCCGTACCCGATGTCATGGCAGTAGACGCGGTGCACGGTATATCGGCGTCCCGTCGAAGCCGTCAGGGACTCCAGCAGAACGGCACGCTGTTCCAGTTCGTCGTACGTGTGATGGGAGGTCCAGACTTCCTTGAGCAGTATGGTTTCCTCGTCCAGGAACTTGGCCCAGGTATCGACATGATGAATGCCGCCCGACTCGATGAACTCGAGCGTGCTGTAGGTCGTGACACCATAATAATCCGACATGAGCTGCGTGACTTCGGCCTCGGTCATACCGTTTTCCGAAGCGGCCTCATCGAGAACGAGAACGGTGGACATGCTCAGGTGGGCTCCGTCGGTCATATAGTTCCCGCCGGTGTGATACATGTCGTGGCTGATCACGGGCAGTTCCTGCTGCTGGGCGAAGTAGATGGGTATGAGGTTGTCGTTGGGACGCCACGAACGGTTGTATGTATGGTCGATAATCGTCAAATCGCCCGAACCGTCGAATACATACCAGGGGCCGTAATCGCGGGTCCAGATGGAGTCGTTGGGGTAGACCAGGAATTCCACCCGGGACATGTCCACACCGTTGGCGGCCAGGTTGGTCTGAGCGACGGACTGGTATCCGCTGGAGACGACGACGTGCAGAGTGACCTCATCGTCCAGGTCCGTGAGAAGATCGTAGGGCAGCCCCAGCGGATAACGAATCAATACACCGGTGACGGGTTCCCATTCGGCTACGTTGCGTATCGGAGCAAGGGGCGGCGCATCCGCTTTCGTCTCCCGTGACGGCATGAGATGCTCCCGGCCGAGCCAGACCTCCCGCTCGGCCATGGACTCGGCTCGGGGGAGCAGATCCTCGAGGTCATCCACGTCGCGTTGCGGCAGCGGCTGAGAAATGGCCTGCGAAACTCCGGCCATCACCAAAATCAGGACGAACACACACAGACGACGGCGGATCATGGAGGAGCCCTTTCATGTCCGTTGACAAGGATGCGGAACGGGGTTGTACGACTCTTCCGATTATAGCATACCCACCCCGACATCCGTATGTCTTGACACGTCCCCATGGCCCTGCGAAACTTGCCCGGCCCGGGAATGTGTCCCTGCCAATCAGACCGAAAGAAGCTCTGCCATGACGAACATAGAATCGATACAAGCCCGTCAGATCCTCGACTCCCGGGGAAATCCCACCGTCGAAGTCGAAGTGTTTCTCGACGGAGGCGTGGTAGGACGGGCCGCCGTACCCAGCGGCGCTTCGACAGGCGAGCACGAGGCTATCGAGTTGCGCGACGGCAACAAGGATCACTATCTGGGCAAGGGCGTATTAAAGGCGGTCCAGAACGTCCAGGAAATCATCGAACCCGAGCTGCTGGACATCGACGCCACCGATCAGGTCCTGATCGATCGCATCCTCTGCGAACTCGACGGCACGCCCAACAAGGCAAAACTCGGGGCCAACGCCATCCTGGGCGTCTCGTTGGCCGTCGCCCACGCCGCCACCAACGCGATCGGGCTGCCCCTCTACCAGTACCTCGGCGGCGTCGCGGCGCGCACACTTCCGGTCCCCATGATGAACATCCTCAACGGCGGATCCCACGCGGACAACAACGTGGACATCCAGGAATTCATGATCATGCCAACCGGCGCGGAGACCTTCTCCGAAGCCCTGCAGATGGGCGCCGAAGTCTTCCACAACCTGAAGAAGGTTCTGGGAGAGAAGGGGCTGGCTACCGGTGTCGGCGACGAGGGCGGCTTCGCACCCAACCTGGGTAGCAACCGCGAGGCCCTGGACATGATCATGCTGGCCATCGACCGGGCCGGCTACAAGGCCGGCGAGGACCTCACACTGGCCATGGACGCGGCCGCCAGCGAGTTCTACAAGGACGGCGCCTATCATCTGGACGCCGAAGGCGACGGGCCCTGGGACGCCGCCCAGCTGGTATCCTTCTACGAGGAACTGGTCAACAACTACCCCATCGTTTCCATCGAGGACGGACTCGACGAGAACGACTGGGAGGGCTGGGGCAAAATGAACGCCGCCCTGGGCAACAGGATTCAGATCGTTGGCGACGACCTCTTCGTGACCAACCCGGAGCGGCTGCGCCGGGGCATCGAGGAAGGCTGCGCCAACAGCATCCTGATCAAATTGAACCAGATCGGTTCACTGACCGAGACCCTTGAAACCATCGAGATCGCCAAGCGCGCCGGCTACACCAACGTGGTCAGCCACCGCAGCGGCGAAACCGAGGATGTGACGATCGCAAACCTGGCCGTGGCCACCAACGCCGGCCAGATCAAGACGGGATCGCTCTGCCGCAGCGAGCGCATCGCCAAGTACAACGAGTTGCTGAGAATCGAAGAGGAGCTGGGCGACCTCGCGGTCTATCCCGGCCGGGGCTGCTTTTATAACCTGGGCTGACCCACGTCGAGTGGGATGGGCGCAACGAATGCCGCCCATCCCCCTCACGATCCCATGGCGTTCAAGGAGGAACACATGGCCCGCACTCCCCTCACCGACCGGTCCGGCCCCACACAAGGTCCTTTCCTGCGCGGTGCCCCGCCCACCGGTAAACGTATCCGCAAACCTATCCTCTGGCTGGGCGTCGTTGCTGCCGCGGTGATGCTTGGGACGGCCTTGACCGGGGAGAATGGTCTGCGCACCTACCTCGGTCTACGCAATGAACGCCTGCAGTGCTCGGAGGACGTTGATCGGCTTCGCCACCACCATGACGAGCTCCAGGCGGGCCTGGCCGCCCTTGACGATGAGACCGGTGATCCCGAAGCCCTGGAGCGCGTGGCGAGAGAGCGCTACCGGATGCGCAAGCCCGGTGAAACGATCATTGAAGTGGTCGGTGAAGATGAATTACCCACCTCCGAGATAACGACCGACTGACGAAGACTCCGCACCAACTTGACAGGAGACGATCCGACCTCTTATATTGGCCCCCGCTTCCCCGGGAAGCGAAAAAACCAGTTATGGATGCGGGGTGGAGCAGTCTGGTAGCTCGTTGGGCTCATAACCCAAAGGTCACAGGTTCAAATCCTGTCCCCGCTACCAAATAGAGACAACCCTCGGTCGCAAGACCGGGGGTTGTTTTTTCTTACCCGGAAGAGTGTCAAACAGATCGATGCTCACCGAGGCCCATCAGTCTCCATACGGGCGCAATAAGCTTCTCGCCTGCGAGATAGGCCGCCAGGTCATCGAGATATGAGACCGTGTCCAAACCAAAATAAAGTGACGGTCCGGTGCTGATTTTTTCGCGGGCCTTGACCAGAAGAGCGACCGCTGCTCTGGAATCCCCCACCTTGTGCTTGAGCATGGCCGCAGCTGTTTGAATCAACCCCTGCAGAAAAACAGCCGGCTGCGCCATCCGGTCCAGGATAAGCCAGAGTCCCTCGAGCACTTCGTGGACTTCCCACCAATACCCGTTATTGAAGAGGTCGGCGGCGTAGAGGTACCGGATCGTGCCGGACCAGGTTTCCGGCGTCAGGATTACGACCGGCAGTTCGGGCAGGTGCGAGTACGGCGGCCTACGTCGAGGATGCGTCATCCCCCGGCCCGGCATATAAGGCTCGCGGGGCAGT
>DAOVZQ010000178.1 GCA_030635025.1 bacterium | reverse complement strand
TGCCGAAGAGCTTAACGGTCAAAATCTCGACCAGCTCGTCGATGAGGTGACATCGGCAGACGACCTTCTCGACGTCGTCCAAGTGGGCGCGCGCGGTGATCTCAACCTCGGTCTCCGATAAGGGATTGCAGGTCGAGTAGTCGAAGATCGGCTCGAGATCGTCGCTGAAGATGCGACCGTCGCCCAGCTCAATCTTCACGGCCTCGAAGCTGTCGTCCACCTCAAGCATCGAGTTCTGGCCGCCGAAACCGTCTTCGGTGCCGTTGGGGTTGTCCGGGTCGGACTTCCACTGGCCGTCCACGACGAACTTGTACTGATAAGAACCGGGCTGCAGCAGCAGGGTGGTCTCGAAGACGCCGTCGGCGTCGGGGTCGGACATGCGCTGCTTGCTGTCGTTCCAGTCGTTGAAAGTGCCGGCCAGGAAGACCTCGCCCGCGGACTTGCCCGCGGCGTAGGCGAACTTCACGGTGCGCATGCCGACAGCGGGTGCGCCGGGACCCTTGGAGTCGACGGCGGCAAAGGCTTGGGCGCCGTGCTTGACGACCACGACCGAGTTGTTGCCGCCGAAGCCGTCCTCCTCGGTATTGGCGTTGCCGGGATCGGCCATCCATTCGCCGTCCACGACGAACTTGTAGGCGTACTGGCCGGGCGCCAGGGGTTTGACCAACGAATAGGTGCCGTCCTCTTCGGGATCGCTCAAGCGATCGGCGGCGGGGTCCCATCCGTTGAACGCGCCGGCCAGGAAGACGTCGGTGACGCCCGAGATCACGGGTGTGAAATCGAAGGTCACGTCGATGCCGTCGCCGGTCGCGGCCGGAGCGGGCGTCGTCGTCGCGGTGGCCGTCACGGGCTCGGCGCCGCCGGCGGCGAAGGTCGCCACACCGGACGGTACGTCCAGCACCGAGTTCTGGCCGCCGAAGCCGTCTTCGACCCCATCCGGGTTTGTCGGGTCGGCCAGCCAATTGCCGTCGACCACGAACTTGTAGGCAGTGCGTCCCGGCGACAGGGCCAGGGCACAGGTATACACACCGTCACCGTCTCCGTCGTCCAGCGCATCCCCTGCGGGATCCCAACCGTTGAAATCGCCGGCCACGGTGCAACTGCCCACCGCTCCGCCCGCATCGTAGGCAAAGGAGACCAACACGTCGCCGCCTGTCGGGAGCGCGGTTGCCGTTACGGCGGCGGCGCCGCCGCCCCCACCCACGTTCGCGACCGAGTTCTGCCCGCCGAAGCCATCGTCGGCGCTCTCGGCGGCCGAAGGATCGGAGAACCAGTTGCCGTCGACCACGAACTTGTACATGTACTTGCCCGCCGCCAGGTCCAGACTGCAGGTATACACGCCGTCGCCGTCGGGATCGGTCATCGCATCGGCCGAGGGGTTCCAGTCGTTGAATTCACCGGCAACGTAACAGGATCCGATCGCCCCGCCTGCGTCGTAGGAAAACGATGTCGCTCCGTCGGCGCCGGCTGCCGCCGCCGGGACCACGGGGACCGCTCCGGCTGGCTTCTCCCCGCCTCCGGCCACCAATTCCGTGACGCCGTCGGCGATCGTGACCAGCGAATTTTCTCCGCCATAGCCATCGGAGGCCGAGTCGGTGTTGCCCGTGTCCTGCGTCCAGGCTCCGTCGACCACGAACTTGTACTGGTGCTCACCCTCGTCCAGACTCACTGTGACGGACCAGACGCCGCCTCCGGTGTCCGTCATGGCCAGGTCGAAGGCATTCCAGCCATTGAAGCTGCCGGCCAGGAAAACTTCCTGAGCGCCGGGCGCGCGGTGAACGAACGTTACATCGGCGGCAGGCGCGATGACGGCCAGCAGCATGACGAAGGTCAGGGTCAAGAGCGCGATGCGTCGCATCTCATCCTCCTGGATGATGACAATTCGGTAATGGATCGACCTATCAGATTACCATGGAATACAAGTTCGTCAAGCGGCTCGAATCAGCGTCCGGGTAGGTGATGTGTTATAATGGGTGGTCGTATCAAACCCGAAAGGAAATCATGCGTCTCAACATGTCCGGCCATACGCGTATCACGCTGGTAATCGGCCTCTTTCTAGCCCTCACGGGGCTGTTTGCGGGCTGCGGCGACACGCGCTCCCCGGCCACGCCGGAACCGAGCGATATCGTATCTGACCTGGACAACGGATCGGAACCGCCCCTCGCCCTGGCTTTGGACGATACTTTCGTCCTGCGCGCCTACGGTGCCGACGCCGTCTACATGGCGGGCAACTTCAACGGTTGGGCCACCGACGACCCCGCCTGGGCCTTCACGGTCGACGGCGACGGATACACCTGGCGCCTGGCCGTCGACATGCCCGTCGGCCTGCAGCAATACAAGCTGGTGCTCTGGAGCGACGGTCAACCGACCTGGTTTACCGATCCCGCCGCGGTGGAAGTGCTCTCCGGCGACCCGGCCCTGGCCAATGCAATCTATGGTCGCAGCGTGGGCGCCATTCGGGACCTGCCCACTCCCATCGACCGCAGCCGGCTGGTGATCTATGAGATCGCCCCAAACGATTTTTCCGATACGGGGACCTTCGTGGGCCTCATCACCGGACTGACGACCGGCGCCGACCTGGTCGACCTGGGCATCAACGCCATCGAACTCATGCCCGTCACGGCGCCGTCGTACAACGGCTGGGGCTACGATCCTTCGCTGTACTTCGCCCCCAACTCAAGCTACGGCTGGCCCAACATCTTCGGGCTCTTCGTCGATCGCTGCCACCAGTACGACATCGCCGTGATCCTGGACGTGGTGATCAACCATGCCGCCGGCGGAAGCGTCCTGCGCCAGCTCGACACCTTCTCGGGCTCCTACAATTTCACCACGACCGAAGCCAATCCCTGGGGAATGGTGGAGCTGAACTGGAGCGACCCCGCCCTGCGCGAGCACATCCTTGATTCCCTGCTTCATTGGGTGGAGACCTACAAGGTGGACGGTTTCCGCTTCGATTACGTATCCGGCGAGGGCTGGGACACCTGGGAGTACATCCGCGACGAATTGCGCGCCCGTCATCCCGACCTGCTGCTGATCGGCGAGGACTTCCGCTACCCCAACGACGGCAACGCCGTCACTCACGGCTACGACGCCCAGTGGGGAGGCAACCACACCGACGGCTGGGCCGGCGGCGGCAACAACTTCAACCAGGTCATGATCACCAACCTGACCCAGGCCGGTTTCACCACCCGCGCCTCGACGACCCCCGACTTCGGCTGCTGGAGTTACGTCTGCCGCAACATGTGGGCCGCGGCCAACGTCATCGGACCCAACTCCCAGTACGACGGGTCCAACGGCGACGGTTTTAGTGACGTGAAGTACCTCGAATCCCACGACGAGAACCGCGTTGTCTGGGCCGTGGACAGCTACGGGTCGACCGGCGCCCAGACCGTGGGCGGTTTACAGAAAGCCGAACTCGGCGTCTACGCCCTGATGACCTGCGTGGGAATTCCCATGATCTACAATGGTGGGGAAATCGGCAGCGGGGAGCTTCGCCCCGCCGATCCGACCATCTACAAGATCGACTGGGCCGGCGGCGACGCGGACCTGCGCAGCTTATACCGCAACCTCATCCGGCTACGTCTGTCCGAACCGGCCCTCCGGACCGAGAACATCTTCTTCCACTGGCGCGACGGCTGGCTCGACCACAGCGAGTACACCCTTTGCTACTGGCGAGGCACCGGTACCGTATCGACCGACGCGGAGATCGTCGTGGCCCTGAACTTCGACGACACCGCCCACCAGTGGGAAGTGTCCTTCCCGGCTGACGGACTCTGGCACCGCTATCATCCGGTCAATGGAGCCTGGGAAATGGTGGAGGTCACGGGCGGGTCGCTGCTTCTGGATCAGGACGCGTCGAGCGGCGCGATCTTCAAGCGCTACGACGGGGTCACAAGCGTCCACTGATACGACGAAAACGGGATCAATAGAGCGGCAGGCTGCGCAACGGTAGCCTGCCGTCGCTTCTCAGTGTGTTTGCATACTCACCCATGGTCGTAAACTCCCCCTCGCCCAGAATCCGCTCCAACTTCGCCAGGGTCGTATGCTGCCCGCCCTGGCTACGCCATCGCTGCAGACGCGATTGGCCCACATCGCCGGGACGCCAGTCGTCGAGTTCCCAGGGATGCATGTAAATAACGACCGCCTGGCCTTGACGCCGTGCCAGAGCGCGCAGGGCACGATAGGCCATCCGCGGCAAAATGCGCAGATCCCCGCCCCCGGCGAATCCGACGCTCACTCCCAATAACCGGGCCGTGGTCATGGGCAGAACGAGCAGGGGATCCCGATCGGGTCCCGCGGCCTGGGCCGCAGCCCCGCCCAACAAGAAGGGAGTCCGTGGCGTACGCGGCTGCCCGTAACGAGGATGATGGACGGGGAACAGGGAGCAGTCGTAGGAAAAACCGTGGTCGCGCAGGGTGTGCAGGTAGCGATGGACCGGCGGCGTGATCGAGAAGCTCGGCGCTCTGTAACCGGCCACCTTTTTGACTCCGGCCGCAGCCAGGGCTCCGAGCGCCCGTTCCAGATCGGCGCGGAAGCCGGCTTCGTCCAGGGTGAAGACCTCGGGATGGGCGTAGCTGTGACAGGCGATCTCGTGTCCGGCGTCGGCGATGCGCCGCACCAGGGCCGGGTAGCGTTCGGCCGTCCAGCCCAGGACAAAGAACGTCCCTTTGACGCCGAAACGGTCCAGGAGGTCCAGACAACGCTCCGTGTTGCCCTCCACACGACACTCCATATCGTCCCAGGTGTCGGGTGGATAATGCCGCAGGTAGTTGTGACCGTGAAACCACTCCTCGACGTCGATGGTCAGGATGTCGGGCGAGGCGGTCATCCAAGGCTCCCGGGTGGGTGGGGAAACGGTCGGTCACAGGCAAAAACTGTCACAACTCGCCGGGACCGTCAACCCACCAACCGAACCGATCCCGATGGTCGTGCAAAGAGGGGTCGCCAAGCCGAGTCCGCGGCTCTATCCTACCTGCGTCGATGTACCCCTCGCTCACCCCATCGTCGCGACCGGCGGGATTGGAACCGTAGATGAGCCCAGACAGAATCGTCTCCCGTGAAACCGTGGGCACGGCCACACTGGCCACACTCGCCAACGGCTTGCGCGTCATCATCCAGGAAGACCACCGGACACCCGTGGCTGTGTGCAACGTCTGGGTCCGGGTGGGCTCGAATCTCGAACCGGACACCGTGCGGGGCTGGGCGCACGGCGTCGAACACATGCTTTTCAAGGGGACCTCCCGACGCGGCGAGCGCGATTTCGCCATCGAGGTCGCGGATCTGGGCGGTACCACCAACGCGGGCACCGGCTACGAGACGACGAACTACCACATCACAGTACCGAGCGAGGCCATAGGCGGCGCCGTGGATATCCTGTGTGACGCTCTTTTCCACTCGGCCTTCAAGACCGAGGCCCTCGACGCCGAGCGACCCGTCCTGGTCCACGAGAACCACATGTACGACGACCAGCCCTCGGGTTTCGGCGTCTCCTGGCGTTGGGCCATGGAACTGGCCTTCGACGCGAGTCCCTACCGTCATCCCATCGGCGGCCGCGACGAGGTCCTGCTGTCCACATCCCGGGAAGAGATCATCGACTTCTACCGGTCCGCCTATCAGCCCGACAACATGACTTTGGTGATCGCCGGCGACGTAAAGACCGACGAGATCCTCGCCGAAGTGGCCGAATCGTTCGGCGCTGTCGCGCCGCCACGCCCCTACGACCTCCCCGCACCCGATCCCGAACCGACCCACGACGCACTCCGCTACCGTCACGAGTCGAGCGATCTCAAGATGGTCTACGGCAAGATGGTCTTCCCCGGCCTGCCAGAAACCGACCCCGACCGGCCGGTCCTCGCCGTGATCTCGCAGATCCTGTCGGATGGCCGCAGCTCCCGGCTCTACCGCCGCATACAGGAAGAGCAGGAACTGGTCAGCGGCATCTCCCTGCTGTCGGAAGCCGGTCCGCGCGAGGGCGTCCTGGCGGTGTCGATCGTCAACGGA
>DAOVZQ010000334.1 GCA_030635025.1 bacterium | reverse complement strand
TTCGAGATGGCGGCGATGTCGCGCTGGAACTTGTTGCCGACGCCCCAATCACAATTGCGGATGGCGATGCCGTGGCCCATGCGGCTCAGGACCCGGCCCGTGTCCAGGACGGTCTCGCCGTGGCTGAGTTGCAGTTTGTCGGGGCTCAGGATGTTGGCGTGGCCGCCGAGCTGGGTCATGCCCGCTTCCATGGAGTTGCGTGTGCGTGTGCTCTGCTCGAAGAACAGGGCGAAGAGCGACTTGTCGCGCAGCAGGGGTGTGGGCTCGTCGCGGTGGAACTTGCCCTTGAGATCGGTCGCCATTGCCAGGGCGTGTTCGAGTTCCTCGTCCGACCAGTCGCGCGCGGTGATGTAGTGTTTGCCTTTGAGGTTCATCGTTTCTCTCACTTCTTGTCGGTTGCAATGAAGGCGCCGGGGAACGCGGTATAGAAGGCGCAGGCCTTCACCACGTCCTCGACGGGTACGTATTCGTTGGGGGCGTGGGCGAGGCGTTCCTCGCCGGGGCCGAAGCCCACGCAGGGCACGTCGTGCAGCCCGTTGATGGACACGCCATTGGTGCTGAAGGTCCAGCATTAGACGGGCGGTTCGCTTGCGAGCGCGGCCAGGTGTGCCGCGATTCCGGCCTGCACGGCCGGATGGTCTTCGGGCATGACCCAGGTGGGGTAGTACTTCTCCATGGGATAGACCAGGCCCGTCCAGGACGGGACCTCATAGGTCAGCAGCCACACGTCGGCGGGGATGTCGACGGCGGACAGGGCGTCCTCGACTTCCTTGACCGCCTGGTCCTTGGTTTCGCCGAAGGTCAGGCGGCGGTCGATGTGCAGTTCGGCCTTGTCGGGCACCGCGCACAGGCTGGGACCTTCGGTGCCGAACCAGGTGACGCAGCAGGTGCCCTTGCCCAGGAAATCGTCTGTGGCCAGACGCTCGTTCAGGGCGTCGATGGCGACGCAGGCCGGTGCGAGCTTGGTGGCTGCGTTGTCGCCGCGCTCCGGCGCCGAACCGTGGCAGGACACGCCGCGCGCGGTGACGCGGATCTCCATACGGCCGCGCTGGCCACGGGTCAGGGTCAGCCCGGTCGGTTCGGTCGAGACGACCACTTCGGGCTTCAGCACGCCTTCTTTGAGGATGTAGTGCCAGCACAGGCCGTCGCAGTCCTCTTCCATGACCGAGCCCACCATCCACACCTGCAGGCCGTCGAGCAGATCCAGATCCTTCATGAGTTTGGCTGCGTAGATCATGCCGGCCATGCCGGCCTTCTGGTCGACGGCGCCTCGCCCGTAGATGCGGCCGTTTTCGAGTTTGCCGGTGAAGGGGTCGCATTCCCACTGGTCGCGGTCGGTGACGTCGACCGTGTCGATGTGGGCGTCGAAGGCGACCACGCGGGGCCCGTCGCCCACGCGGCCGAGCACGTTGCCCAGTCCGTCGATCTTCACTTCGTCGAAGCCGACAGCCTCCATTTCGGCGGCGATGCGGCGCACGACGGCCTCTTCCTGGCCGGAGAGGCTGGGAATAGCGACGATGTCGCGCAGGAAATTGGTCATCGGTTCCTGGAGACCGCGGGCGGCCTCCAGGATGGTGTCGTTGGTCATGGACGATCTCCCGTTATTTACATGGACCTCATGCCGTCCCAGATCCGCCGCGCGGCGTCTCGGGAGGCGTCTCCGTCATAGGGGGCCGGGTCGCCGCGACGGTACTTGCGCGCGCCGCCCACGTAGACCTCGGCGATGTCCCAGGGGTGGAATCCGAAGAGCATCATGCCCAGCCAGTTGTCGGTCGCCAGCGGGGTCTTCTGATGAGCGTCGCAGATAAGAAAATCGGCGGGTGCGCCGGCATCGAGTGAGCCGAAAGGTTCGCCGAAGATCTCGCGGGCCAGCTGGTAGCCGCCGATCCAGAAACGTTCGGCGCCGACGAAGCCGAGCGGTCCGCGCCCGGTCTCGTTGCCCCGATAGAAGGTGGTGCGCATCTCGCCCCACATGTTTCCGTCCAGCCCGTCGGTGCCGTAGCACACGCGGGACGGGAAACGGTCGACCGGCGCGCGGCCCACGCCGTTGTTCATGTTCGAGCGGCCGTTGTGCACCAGCCAGGCGCCCTTGTCCTCGATGACCTGCAGGTCGAGGGGCGTGAGGTCGACGCCGTGCGCCAGGACGGCGCCCGGTCGGATCAGGCCGTAGTTGTCCAGACGTTCGAGCGGGTCGGGCCAGCCGCGGTCGTGGCAGATCTCGCGGTCGGTCGTGCCTTCGGCCAGATGGATGTGGATGCCGACGCCGAACTTGTCGCAGACCTCGGCCAGCTTTTCGAGGCTGCGGTCTTCCAGGGTGAAGCTGGCGTGGGCGCCGGCCAGACCCCGGAACGTGGGCACGCCGTCGCCGTTGTCGACGGTGGCGATCTTCTCCAGATAGCGGCTCGTCTCGTCCAACATGGTGTCGCGGCTGCCGGGGCCGCCGCGATCGGTCACCTCGTAGCAGAGGCAGCCGCGCAGACCCACGTCGGCGATGCCGCGTTCGATGTGGTCGAGGGATTCGCCCACGGCCGTTACGCTCGAATGGTGGTCCACGATCAGGGTGGTGCCGCAGCGCATGGCGTCCCAGGCGCCGCTGACGGCGCTCAGGTAGACGGCATCCGCGTCCAGGGCGCGATCCAGCTTCCACCAGATGTGGGTCAGGACTTCCTGGAAATTGCGCGGGGTCTCGGTGGGAGCCGGCATGCCGGGAGCCAGGGTCGAGTACAGGTGATGATGACCGTTGACGTGACCGGGCATGACCGTGCGGCCGTTCACGTCGATGACCGTCTCGCCGTCGCGCGCCGCCAGGTCGGGACCACGCTCGACGATTCGGTCGCCGGTGATGCGCAGGTCCGTGAGTTCGACGCGGGGACTCGGTGCGCCGTCCATCTCCACCGGCAGGTAGTCCAGGACGTTGGCGTTCTTCAGGAGCAGGGCGGCTGTGGCGCGGTCGTTATCACTCAAGGCAATCCTCCAGGACTCGTGGACGCATGGCACCTAATACGCAGGTGGCTCACGCGAGGATGTCCATGGTCGGTAAACGCCGCGAAAACATCAAGAAAAAACGCCCGGGAGGATTGCTCCCGGGCGTTCAGTGTCGATGCCTGCGGGATCAGGACTCCGGCAACAGATCCGACAGATCCTTGAAGATCTGGTCGACCTTGTAGCCACTCAGCATCCAGATCGTGCGGTCCTGCGACGTCATCACGTAATACTCGCCTTGTCCCTCGGCCGTGTCGTCTCGCATCGCGCCGATGCGCAATTCGAACTCGCTGCCGTCGGCCAGGGCGAACTCCACCCGTCGATCGGCCTTCCAGAGGCCGTATTCCTCCATCGGTGTGCCCGGATCGTCGATATCGGAGGCCCGGATACTGGTCAGGGCGTTCATGATCCCGTCGACCTTGCTCTTGGCCAGCGGCCGGCGTTCGGGCTCGACCAGCACCCATTCCCAGGTGCTGCGGTCGGGGACGGGGGCGATCGAGTCGCCTTCGGCCGGTTCGGGCGTTGCGAAGACCTTCTCCATGGACAGGGTCTGGTCTCCCTGGTGCAGGACGATCGTCTCGATGTCGGTGCGCTCGCATTTGTAGACCGCGAGGTCCAGGAAGAACTTGTTCTCGGGCGTCGCCAGACCGGTGTACATGCCGAGCTTACCCAGGATATTGGCCCGGGTCAGGAAGACGGCGTTGTTCTCGGGATCGCGCACGAAGGCGCCCGTTCCGCTATCCGGCTTGCGACCGATCTCCAGTGTGTAGATCGGCTCCCACTCCGCTCCGAACAGAGTGATGGTGACCGGCGAAGCGTCCGGGCCCAGACCGTAGTCGACCAGGATCTCCGGGTTGTCCGAGCGATACTGGCCGGACAGGCCGTCCAGGTCGGTGAGCAGTTCGTCGATCTTGCGCTGCTCCACGGGATGGCTCCAGGCCGACCGGGCCACCCAGTGGTCGGGCAGGCGCTCCAGAATCACTTCGACGGAATCGGCGCCGGCGATCAGCACACGGTTGATCTCCTCGGTCACGAAAGTACTCGAGAGTACCTGGGCCGTGTCCGAGGCGGATGTCT
>DAOVZQ010000213.1 GCA_030635025.1 bacterium | reverse complement strand
AGGGCGCAGTCCATGACCATGCCCACGAAACAGCGACTGGTAATCAAGGGGTCGATTTCGCGAATGTCTCCCGCTGACACGAGCCGTTTCAATTCCTCGGCCAGAAACTCGATGAACGGCAGACGGACCTCTCGAAACAACGTGGCCGCGCCTTTACCCATCTCAAGGCTGTTGTAAAACATGAGGCGCATGAGTTCCGGATCCTTCTCGGCCATGACCAGGATATGCCGGGCGACCATATCAAGGACGTCCTCCACAGGCCCGCAGGCCTCCGACGCATCCAGATGCTCGCGGATACCATGACGGCGAGCCTTTTCGCGGATGACCTCGTCGTAGAGATGGCCCTTGCTCTGGTAGTGACGATAGATGGCTGCCTCGGTAATGCCACACGCACGCGCGATGACCCGCACGGAGGTCCCCTCATAGCCGCGGCTGGAGAAGAGACTCGTGGACTCCTCGAGGATCTGTTGTTTCCTATTGGCGGATCGTCGGGTGGTGGGCACGATCTGTCCTTCCCGTGGCGTTAACAAACGTTCACTAATGCCCCTAATATCTGATGAGAGTGTGCTTCCGTCAAGGACGTGAAGAAGGTGACTGATCTCATGAGCTCCGGGTATGGCCGCAATGGGATAGGTGCGTGTTGCTGCGGGTGGAAACCGTCCGATTCCGGTCAGAAGTATTTTGAATTCATTAAAAAACCCCGGCGGCCGAAGCCGCCGGGGTCGTGTAACCGATGACGAGACTGGTCTAGTAGTTGACCGTCGCCATACTGTACCACCAGTTCTGACTGTCGGTGGCACCGAAGACGTCCTCGTTCTGGCTGGACATGCTGAAGCCCGTGGTCCAGCTGAAGTCCTCGGCTGTGAACTTTGCGAACAGGTCGATCTCGGTGCCGTAGGTCGTGTCGCCCGCGACGTTGAGATCTTCGATCGAGTTGAACATGTGGAACGTACCGCCGGCCTTCCACTGATCGTTGATCAGGTACTTGCCGCCGGCGAACAGGTCCATCAGGCCTTGCGTGGGCTGCGTTACGAACATGTCCATGGCGCCACGGAACTTGTGGCCCGTGTAGAACAGGTTGTTGAAGGCCTTGGCGTCCGTGTCGGTGAGATCGTCGTCGCCGGTGGTGTAGTCGACGCCGGCGAACAGGCCGAACTTCTCCATCATCTTGCCCAGCATGGCATAGAACATCATGCCGGAGTAGTCGACGGTCTCGTCGCTGCCGCTCTGCATGGCGAACATGGCGTCGATCCACATGTCCGAGCCGAACGTGCGGTGACTGTAGGCACCGAAGGTCATCAGGCTGTAGTTGAAGTCGTGCTCGCCGGCCACGAAAGCGTCATCCATCAGCATGTAGAAGAACAGGTCGAACATCTGCTCCTCGAAGTTGACGTTCATGCCGTAGAACATGGGATCGCCCACGGGCTTGTTGGGATCGGCATCGATGCCGAGCACGATGTCGTTGCGCTCGCCGGCCTGGAAGGAGAATCCTTTCAGGCTGATGTTGTCGTTCAGCTGACGACCGAACATCACACCCTCGAAGGTCCGACCGGTATTGCTCCAGCCCACCTTGCCGACCAGACGTTCGTTGTGCAGGCCAACAGCCATGCGGCCGGCCTTGAACCAGCCCTTGTCGCAGGGACGGTACCAGAAGTAACCCTGGTGCATCTGGATGTCTTGGTTGGTGAAGTCCAGGCCGGGGTTGTCGCCGACAACGCGGCAGTCCTGCAGCTGGAAGAAGGCGCCGACCTTGTCATTGGCCTTGGCCTTGATGCCCACGCGGGTGCGCATCTCGGTGAACCAGTTCAGGGGCGTATCGGAGTCGTAGTCGAAGCCACCCGTATTCAGACGGTAACGCGACTCACCGAATACCTTCAGCTCGGTATCGGTTCCATCACAACCCCCGCAGTCGCTCTCGCAACCTGCTACGGCGTCGTAAGCACCAAAGGTTAACAGTGTGATCATGAACAAGACAAAGATCTTTCTCGAATTCAAGGCGGTCTCCTTCCGGCATAACCTAGTCGCCTACCGGGCTTCCTTGTCTCCGGCGGCAGAATCCAGGCGGAATGTTGCCATCACCTACTGAAGGGAGCAAGGATAATTTTGATTTATTTGATTTTGATTATCATTAGCTATATCCCGTGAACCAGAAGTTTCTAACCATAGTTGACATGATCCGAACCCTTTTCTAGGTTCAATCGCGCAGGGATCAACCGATAAAGTATTGAGCCCGCACCTTAGCGTTGTCCCCTTCTCACCCGCCTCGAGGAGCACTGATGACCATGATACCCATGAGATCGGCACGACCCGCCATCGGCGTCACGGCCTTGGCCGTGGTCGCACTCGTGCTGGCCTGGTCCGTCCTGGCACTTGGACAGGATGACCCCGATCACGGTACACAGCACACGGATGTCGAACACGCCGTGGCCGAGCACACCGACGATGCCCATCACGAGGACGGCCACGATGACCACGGCGGCCCGGCCCTCGGAACACGCCTGCCCTTGTGGACCGCCATTCCATTCGCGGGCATCCTTTTGTCGATCGCCGTCTTCCCGCTGGTGGCGCCACACTTCTGGCATCGTCACTTCCCGAAGATCTCCGCGTTCTGGGCCGTCGCTTTCGCGGCGCCTTTCCTGATCGCCTTCAAGGGCGAGGCGGTGCAGTCGATCCTCCACATCTACCTGATCGACTACATCCCCTTCATTGTTCTGTTGTGGGCTCTGTTCACAATCTCCGGCGGCATCTACGTGGGCGGCAAACTGCGGGGCTCGCCCAAGGTGAATCTGCTGCTGCTGCTGATCGGCACCTTGCTGGCCTCGTGGATCGGCACGACCGGCGCGGCCATGGTCATGATCCGTCCCCTGTTGCGCGCCAACAGCTGGCGACGGTACAAGGTGCACGTGATCGTCTTCTTCATCTTCCTGGTGGCCAACATCGGCGGATCGCTCACGCCGCTTGGCGACCCGCCCCTGTTCCTGGGCTTCCTGCACGGCGTGCCCTTCTTCTGGGTGACCACGGCCCTGCTGCCGCACATGCTGGTCGTCGTCACTCTCCTGCTCGGCATCTTCTTCGCCGTCGATACCTACTGGTTCCGCAAGGAAGACGAGCCCGCCCCCGACGACGGCAAGGGTGAGGGCATCAAGATCGAGGGCCTGCACAACCTGATCTTCCTGCTGGGCGTGATGGGCGGCGTGATCTTCTCGGGCTCGGTCAAACTCGCGTCGCTGCCGGTCTACGGACACATCCACGTGGATGTGCAAAACCTGATCAGGGACGGCTTCCTGATCCTGATGGGCATCCTCTCGCTGCGCACCACCGCGCGCATGATCCGCGAGAAGAACGAGTTCAGCTGGTTCCCGATCCAGGAAGTGGCCTATCTCTTCGCCGGTATCTTCATGACGATCATCCCGGCCCTGGCCATCCTGCAGGTGGGCACCGCTGGCGCCCTGGCCGGTCTGATCGAATTCGTCAAGACACCCTTGCACTACTTCTGGGTAACGGGCGGGCTATCCGCCTTCCTGGACAACGCCCCCACCTACCTGACCTTCTTCAACACGGCCCTGGGCGCCTTCGGCATGCCGGAGTCGGCGGTGCCGGCCATGCTCGGCTACATGGACGAGGCCGCGCGCAACGCGGAGTTCATCAAGGACCTGATCGCCATCTCGGCCGGCGCGGTCTTCATGGGCGCGATGACCTACATCGGCAACGCGCCCAACTTCATGGTCAAGTCGATCGCAGAGGAAGCCGGCATTCCCATGCCGTCGTTCTTCGGTTACATGCTCAAGTACTCGTTGCCGATCCTGGTACCGGTCTTCGTGATCGTCACCTTCATATTCTTCGTCTAGGGGGAAACAGGACATGACAGAAAAGGCCATCAGGAAACCAACGACCTCCTACTACGAAGTGGTTCTCACCGGTCCGCACGAACTGATCCACGGGCTACTCACAGGACTGAGTCTCGGGGCCGGCCACGAGCCGACGATCATCTACGCCCACGACGCCGGCATCGCCGATCCGGGGGCGGGCAAGAAGCTCAAGGAGCTTCTTCACATCCACTCTCATGAGTGCCCCGTCATCCTGGACGGCGCCACCCGCGGGCTGCTCAAGCGCAAGGCCAAGCGTATTTTCGTCGAGACGGGCATAGAGGTCGTCTCCGACCGCAAGATCCGCAACGCCGAGTTCAAGTTCTGCTACAAGGCTTACGCCCCGCGCTACGCCGAGGAGATCGCCGAGATCCTGGCCACGCTTCCCAAGGGCGCCAAGCTGGTCAGCCACAAACACACCGAAAAGATCGACCCCAAGGCCAAGGGCGCCGAGGGATACACGCCTGTCCACGACTACGAAGTGAAGGGTGGCGGGGAAATCCGCGGCCGCTTCGACGGAGTCTTCGGTGCTCACATGCTCCTCGACCGGCATCCGCTGGTGGAGGTGGACGAAATCGAGTTGGAATTGGTCTGACCCGGTATTCGATAAGCAGGAAGGGGCCCCGCGATCGACGCGGGACCCCTTCTGTTCGTCTACGGATACTCTAGATCTACTTCACGAGCATCATCTTCCGAACCCGCTCCTCCCCGTCCACAGTCAGACGGTAGTAGTAGGTCCCGCTGGCCATCCGTCGGCCCGAACCGTTGCGCCCGTCCCACTCGACCGAGTGTTCGGCGGCGGGCAGATTGCCGTTGACCAGGCTTCGCACGACGCGACCGGCCAGATCGTAGACGGCAAGACTCACATGAGCGTCGCGTGGCATCGAGAACGAGATGGTCGTGGACGGATTGAACGGGTTGGGGAAGTTCTGCCCCATGACCAGACGCGCCGGCACTTCTTCGACGGGCGTCGGACCGCCTGTGTACTCCACCTTCAGACACCACTGGTTGAGCGTGCCGGTCCTCGAGCCGTCATTGTCGCTGATGGTCAGGGTCCAGTCCCCGCCGAGCAACTCGCCGCTGAACAGGTCTAGATCACCGGCAGGCGTCAACTCGATCGGATACCATCCATAGATGTCGTCGGTCCCACTGCCGGCCCGGTCGTGCAGGCCGACTGTCGTACCAGCGGGTGATGTAAGAGTCACACTCAAATCACCCTGATAAGTGTGCGTGATGTCGATGAAGACCTCGATCCCGCTCACCGACTCGAAGGGAGAAAACGACATGACGATGACGTCCGTCACACCCGCAGGCGTATTGTCGGGAATCGCCAGCGCGGGGCTCGAGCATTCGGTGGTTTCGAAGACGGAGCTGAGCACCAAGTCCTGGTCGGTGAGGATCTCACCCTCGGCAAGATCGAATTCGATCAGGTCGACGCTCCAGCCCTCGAGGGTGGCACGCACCGTATAAGATGATGCATCGAGATCGGTGAAGGCATAGGAACCGTCGGGGCCCGTCGTGATCGAGTCGCCACCCGGAGTCAACTCCACGGTGATACCGGAGTGATCCGAAGCGCCCGCCAGAGTCGCGGTTCCGCTGACCGACGCCGTACCGGGTGGTTCGACGGCAAGCAGCCACTCGACCGCGTTGT
>DAOVZQ010000291.1 GCA_030635025.1 bacterium | reverse complement strand
GTCGGGCTCTCCTACAAGTTTCCCATCAAATGGTGGCTCTATGGACAGGTCGCCGGCGGCATCTGGAACAACAAGAACGACAATCGTCACAACGTCGGGTTCGCGCTGCAGTACATCCTGCGTCAGAACGGGCGCGACAAGCTTTTCCTGACCGGCGGTCTGGCCCATTTCTACCACAAGGAGGATGGGCGCACGAAGGACCACATGAACACCGGATTCGGTGTGGGTCTTGAACGTTTGATGGGGGAGCGGACGGCCGTGCAGGTGGAAGCCGTTTTCACCTACCGGGGGAACGACGAGGACAGCCTGATGGTATTTCCGCAGGCGGGCATACACTACTATTTCTAGCTGTTTTATGTTAAGCTGATCTGGTCCCATGCGTGAGCGGGCGGGGAACGCCGCCACGCCCAAGGCTTCCTCCCCGCACCCTGCACCGACACCGCAGTCCGACCTACACCGCAGGCACGCCATCGAGATCCTCGACGGGAGGTTCCCCCATGGCCTGCGACAAGCTCCTGGAGTACCTGGACGAGAACGGAGTCAGCTACGAACGGATCAGCCATCCTCAGGCCTATTCGGCCCAGGAAACGGCCGACCGTGCCCGCATCCCCGGCCGTGAATTCGCCAAGACGGTGATGATCAAGCTCGACGGCGTCATGGCCATGGCCGTGCTTCCGGCGCCCGAGAAGGTGAACTTCACCCTGCTGCAACAGGCCGCCGGCGCCGAGGCCATCAGCCTCGCCACCGAGGCGGATTTCCGCAAACTCTTTCCCGATTGCGATCTGGGCGCCATGCCGCCCTTCGGCAACGTGTACGATCTGGCCGTCTACGTGTCCGGCTCCCTGGCCGAGATGCAATGTATCGCGTTTCCCGCCGGCACCCATACCGAACTGCTGCGCATGGACTACGTCGATTTCGACCGGTTGGTCCGGCCGCACACGGCACGTTTTACCTTTCTGCAGCAGATGGAGGCCAACGGCTGATTCATCCTCCAGAACAGAGAAAAGGTACGACCGTAAGGCCGTCCCTTTCTCTTGTCGAATCGGCGGTGTCTAGGCGCCGTACTTCTTGATGGCCGAATCCAGTCGCGGCAGCATGGCGTAGATGAAGGCCGCCACGCCCAGGATCGCCACCGCCAGGATGACGAAGATCTGGGTGTTGGGCTCCAGGCCGCTGATAAAGCCGGACAGCTTGTTGCCTACCGACGTGGCCAGGAACCAGCCGCCCATCATCAGGCCGACCAGCCGCTTGGGCGACAGCTTGGTGACCAGCGAGAGCCCCATCGGCGACAGACAGAGTTCGCCGACGGTGATCACGAGGTAGTAGATCACCATCCAGAGCATGGCGGTCTTGGCCGCCCCGTTTTGGCCGAGGCTGGCGCCGATCGCCATGATCAGCAGCGCGACGGTGGTGATCACCATGCCGAAGAAAATCTTGCGCGCGGTGCTTATGGTCCGCTTACGGGTGGCCATCCAGCCGAAGAAGAACACCACCACGGGTGTCATCACGACCACGAAGACCGGGTTGACCAGGCCGGTGAGCATCTCGGCGTTGACCAGTCGCACGTAATTGCCGGGTTCGAGGGTCTCCACATTCGGATTCCGGTTGGCGTAGACCGCCGTGCGTGTCGTTTCGGAGACCAGGACGACCGGCAGGTTGGCGCCGGCGATGGACCGTGTCAGCAGGACCTCGTCCTGCAGCATGGCGCCTTCGACCACCTTAACCGAGGTCGAGGCGGCTCCGTGGGCATCCGTCTCGGTCGAGACGACGACGTCCGAATCAGCATAGACCTTGCAGACGAGGAACTGCTGGTCCTCCGGGATTTGCGTGTCGTCGGTATCCAGCACGGTGAGTTCCGGACGCGCCGACAGCGTGCCGAGCAGGTTTTCGCCGATGATCCGGGCGCCGAACATGGCCTCACCGGCGTCATCGACCGTGATCAGCATCCGTTCGTCGGGACGCGGCAGGTCGGGCCCCGCGTTGCTGTAGTAGGACGGCATGGCCTTTTGGGCGTAGAACTCGGTGGCGGCCGGAATCCACTCGGCCCGGCGGTCGGTGTTGTGTTCGGCGAAGACCGTCATCAGGCCGCCGCTCAGGTGCAGGACCATGAAGAAGGCGCCACCGGCAATGTAGACGGGGATCAAGGCGGCCAGGCCCGGTTTCTCCTCGGGGTTGGCGTTCTTGACGATCATGCCGAAGTAGGCCATCACCGGCAGCATACCTACGATGAAGCCGAAGGTGATCGGCCCGATCGTCTCCTCGATGAACGAGATTTTTCCGCCGATGAAATAACCGATCACACCGACGATCGACGCCGGCACGATGATGGTCATGATGACCCGCTTGAAGGATATGTCGTCTTCGCTGCGCTCGGTCCGGCGGTCGGCCTTGGCGAGCCGCTTCCAGTTGAGGAGCAGGATCGTCGTGCCGATCAGCAGCCCCACGCCCGCGGCCGTAAACGCCATGTTGAAGCTCCACAGGTTGCGCAGGGGCGCCGAGAGCAGGGCCGACATGGTGGCGCCGATGTTGATGCCCATGTAGAAGATGTTGAAGCCGGCGTCGCGTCGCGGGTCGTCGGGAGCGTAGAGGTTGCCCACCATCGCCGAGATATTCGGTTTGAAGAAACCGTTGCCTATGCAGAGCAGCGCCAGTCCCGCGTAGAAGGTCGGCAGACTGCGTATGCCCAGGGCAAAGTAGCCGGCGGCCATCAGCAAACCGCCGATGAGTACCGAGCGTCGGAAGCCCAGGAAGCGGTCGGCGATCATGCCGCCCAAGAACGGTGTGAAGTAGACGAACGCCATGTATGTGCCGTAGATCTCGGCCGCGGAGCGGGTGGAGAAACCGAACCCGCCGCGTTCAGAGTCGGTGATGTAGAGCAGCAGGATGCCCAGCATCAGGTAGAAGCCCAGGCGCTCCCACATTTCGGTGAAGAACAGGGCCTTTAATCCCGCAGGATGTCCCTTCGGCTTTTCGCCGATTTGGGATGCGGCGTTTGTCATCGGTTGCCTCCAGAGGGGGGTCGAGGAAAATCAAAATCGCCGAGTGACGAACATCGGCGACCGATAGAGAAGATAATGCACTAGAGGCGTACCGGTCAATCCCTGACCACCAGCCGGAAACCCTGTCCGTGAACGGTTCGGATCTCGACGGTGTCGTCCGCGGACAAGTACTTGCGCAGGCGGGAGATAAAGACGTCCATACTGCGGCCGTTGTGATAGCTGTCGTCGCCCCAGAGGGAGAGCAGGGCCTCGGAGCGATCGAGCGTGTTGTTGCGGCGGCGGTAAAGGAGTTCGAGCAGCTCGGCCTCGCGTTCTGTGAGTTGTCGTTGCTGCTGGCCGTGGACGAGAGTGCGGGTCAGGGTCTGGTAGCCGTAGGAGCCGAGGGAAACCGTGTCGGCCAGGGGTATGTCCGTCGGTGCGCCGGCGCCGCGTCGCAGGACCGCGTCGATCCGCAGTTGCAGCTCCTCCATGCTGAAGGGTTTCGTTACATAATCGTCGCAGCCGATTCGGAAACCCTCGATGCGGTCTTCGACCAGGGAACGGGCGGTCAGGAAGATCAACGGCACGTCCGAGCCGCGGCGCCGCACCTCGGCGGCGAAGGCGAAACCGTCCACCGCCGGCATCATCACGTCCACCAGGCACAGGGAGAACTCGGCCTGGGTGAAGGCGGTGAGGCCCTGATCGCCATCGGGTCGCAGCACGACGTCGAAGCCGCGCAACTCCAGGGATTCCTGGATGATCAGGCCCAGGTTGGGATCGTCTTCCAGCAGCAGGATGCGGAGCCCGTGTGGGGTGTCGCTCATGAGGCCGTCTCCTCGTTGCTGTCCGGACGGTCTATGAGCCGGGGGAGTCGCACCGTCGCGACGGCGCCGCCACCCTGGCGTGGGGTGAGATCCACCCGCCCGCCGTGGGCTTCGACCACCAGCTTCACATAGCTCAGACCCAGGCCGAATCCCTTCACGTCGTGTCGATTGCCGGTGTGGCTGCGGAAGTATTTGTCGAAGACATGCGCCAGATCCTTTTCGACAATGCCCGGTCCGCGGTCGGCCACTTCCAGGACGACCGCGTCGCCATCGCCCCGGAGGCTCACGGTGATTTCGGGCGCGCTCGTAGCATACTTGACCGCGTTGTCGATGAGGTTGCCGACCACGCTGGCCAGGTGTATCGCGTCTCCGGAAACGAGGGCGGCTCGCGTGTCCGGTTTCACCGTCAGCGCGCCGTTACGTTGCTCGATCCGCAGCGCGAAAGCGGTCGATACGTCAGCCGCCAGCGCATTCAGGTCCACGACCGAGCTGTTCAGTTCGAAGTCGCCGCTCTCGAGCTGGGCGATCTGCAGGATCTTCTCCACTTGTTCGCCCATGCGGCGGTTTTCGTCGCGGATCATGGTGTTGTAGCGACGCAGGGGCTCGGGCCGCTCT
>DAOVZQ010000300.1 GCA_030635025.1 bacterium | reverse complement strand
TCGCCGCCTTGCCGGTCCGTTTGATCGTCACCGCGCACGTCGTGGCCGCGCTTGATTATTTCGCTCGCCATCGTCGGCTCTACGCCGCCGTAAACTTTCTCTTCAGACCCGTCTGGGTCGACCGTGAATCCGGCGGCGGATCCACCCTGGAAAAAATGAACGCCTACCTTGAAGCGGGCGAGAGCATCGTCATTTTCCCGGAGGGGACGCGCGGCGAAGCGGGACTACTCGGACACTTCCACGACGGCGTCGGCAAGCTTGCCGCCGATCACCCCGACATTCCCCTGATACCGGTTTTTCTGCGCGGGTCGGAGCGGGCCCTGCCGCGCAAGGCTTCCCTACCCCTGCCCATCTGGCAGCATGTGAGCATCGGTCCGCCGCAACGGTTGGCTGCGGGAGTCAGGGATACCACCGAAGCCTTGCGCGAAAGCATCCTGGCCCTGGAGCGCTCCGAGATCGCTTCGCGACACCGACGCAGACCGGACCGTCACCAGGCCTTCGTTGTCGCCATACTCGGCATCGACGGCTCGGGCAAGAGCACGCTCTCGCGCCGCCTCGCCCTGGACCTTTCCGCGACCGAACGCACATGTCTTATCGGCGACAGCCTCGAACTCTTCGCCGACGGCACTCCAAGCGCCGCGCAACCCCTGCTGAAGGAGAAGCTGCGCCGTTGGATAAGCGCCCAGGCCAAGGACGCCAAATCCCTGGCCCGTTACAAGATCCCCAAGCTGACCGAACTCCTGCTGCGCGACGCCCTGCTCGGCGAAGCCAAGCGCTGGTACGGCCCCGACCTGATCTTCATGGACGGCTCCCCCATCCTCAACATGACCGCCTGGTCGATCCTCTACCGGCCCGAAATGATGAACGCGGATTTCTGCGCGAGGGCCATGGACATTCTGGCCGGTAGCGGGTCCGCGAAGGATCCCATTTTCAAGGAATTCCCGGAACTGAAGCTGATGAAACGACTGGGCCTGACCCGTCTCGCCCTGCCGGACGCGGTGATCTTCCTCGACATCCCGCCGGCGGTGTCCATGGCGCGGATCGTCAACCGCGGCGAAAAGATGCAGGTGCACGAGACCGACGAGAAACTGGGCCGTCTGCGCGAGGCCTATCTCCTGGTTGTTGAAGCCGCACGGGAACGCATGGGGCTGCCCGCCTTCGTACTCGACGGAGACCGCGACCCGGATTCGATCGTGGCCGAGGCCCGGACCATGATGACCGACGCCCGCGCCGCAACGGAAGGGAACGAACCATGAGCACGACCATCGACGTGATCGCGACCACCATCTCGGGATCCATCAGCGACTGGAGCAAGGTGGAGCGCATCCAGCCCCTCTTCGCGGACCACGGCTTCGACGATGTGCGCCTGCACGCCGTCGACACCCACGCCGAAGCTCGGGCGACGGCCCTTGCCCTGTTGACCAAGGGCCAACGCCTGCTCATCTCCGCGGGGGGATCCGGCACCTTCAACGCCGTGCTCGAGGGCTGCTGCGACGCGAACGTGTCCCTGGGTGACATCCGCCTCGGATTCTTGCGCAAGGGCTCGGCCGATCTGCTCGGCAAGGTCCTGGGCATGCCGGACGAGATCGAGGCGGCCATCGCCGTCTTCGCCGAATCGATCCGCGACGGACACGTCATGCCCTGCGACATCATCTCGGCCCGCAGCGAAACGGGCGACGCCCCGCCCCGTCATTTCGTGGGATACGGCGGCGCGGAAATCTTCGGCCGCATCCCCCACTTCACCGAAAACCGTTTCATGAAGTGGTACAAGGGCGTCCTCAGCCAGGTCTTCGGCGATCTGGGCCCCTTCACCACGGGCATGACGCTGGCGATGATCGAAAAAACACTGAAAGGTCCCTTCGGAAAACGGCGCTGGCGGATACTGGTGGATGGGCAAGAGGTCGCAACCGGTCGCTATCAGGCCCTGATCATAGTCAACGGCTACCTGGGACCCGACATGCCCTATTCGGACGACACGCTCGGTTCGGGCCGTTTCCACCTGTTCGCGCTCAGCGACCTGGGGCTCCGACGCCTGCTCGGCCAAGCCCGTCACGCACGCAGCGGCACGATCATGAACGATCCGGACAAGTGGGGCATGACTCACTTTCCCATCGAGGGAACGTTGCGCCTGGAGCCCGTGAACGGCGGCGCCTTTCCCCTCAACGTCGACGGCTCGACGTTTTTCTGCGAAAAGGCCGCGATCATCCAACGTATCGACGGCATCAGCCTGATCGCACGGCGGCCATGACGGTCAAAAAGACAGACGCCCCGCCCATGAATCAGTCGACAACAGCTCGAACACGGTACCTGGATGCGGGCATCGCATTGCACGACTTCGGTTGATATGGATTTGGGACCACGATCCGTTTTCACCTCGGACTTGCCACACACTTTACACGTGTAAACTTCGACCTGGTATGGAGAGCTGGAAACGTTATAGCCTACCCCCATCAACATCAACAAATCCCCACTCCTTGACTCCAATGCCTCCGACAACGACGATCCCCCCATGACCACACACCACCACATCCTCGAACCCTTCAACCACACCGCCCCCTTCTGGCGACTGGTCGAAGCCTTCCGCGGCACGGGCTGGACGAAGCCCTTTCTCCTGGACAGCGCCCGACCCGGCCACCTGGGCCGTTTCTCGTACCTGGGTCCCGGCGCGGCCCACACCTTCGAGGCCCGGCGCCGGCCCGACGGCCTGGCCGACGTGCGCATCGAAGCCCCCGGTTACGGCAGCCACCACGAGGGCGTCGACCCCTTCGTCCTGCTGCGCGACTGGCGACAAAGCTGGAGCGTCTCCGACACGGCGCTGCAAGACCGCCCCGCGCCCTTCGTCCACGGCGCGGTAGGGTGGATCACCTACGAGGCCGGCCATTGCGTCGAAACATATCCCGACACCGGCGTCGATGACCTGGGCCTCCCTGACATCTGGTTCGGCGTGCAGGACGTGGTCTTCATCCGGGATCACGAGTCGGAGCGGACGTGGCTGTCGGTGGTTGGAAGTGGATTCGACCCAACACAAGCGCACGAACGGGCCCAAAAGCTCCGCGACTTCACTCTGGGATGCATCGAGGCCTGGACACCGGGCCCCGATCCCGACATCACTCACGGATCACCCGACGACGACCCCCTCCCCGCCCCATTCGTCACCGAATCCGAGTACTGCGACAAGGTCCGCGCCGTGAAAGACGGCATCCTCGACGGCCGCGTCTTCGAGTGCTGCCTGACCCACCGCCTCTAGCAGCCCCTGGTCGGCGACCCCTGGGACCTCTACGCCGTCCTGCGACGCGACAACGCCGCGCCCTTCGCCTGCTGGCTCGAGTACGAGGACGCGACCATGGTCGGGTCGTCGCCCGAGCGCTTCCTGCGCCTCGACACCGAAGGCATCCTGGAGACCCGCCCCATAAAAGGCACCCGCCCCCGCGCCGCCGACCCCGTCGATGACGCAACGTTGCGCGACGAACTGTCCACATCCGAAAAAGACCACGCCGAAAACATCATGATCGTGGACCTGGCCCGCAACGACCTGGGCCGCGTCTGCGAAACGGGCAGCGTTCATGTACCGGGGCTGTGCGAAGTGGAAGGCTACGCGACCGTGTGGCAGCTCGTGTCCACCGTCCGCGGCCAGCTGCGCGAGGACCTCGACGGCATCGACGCCGTTCGCGCCTGCTTCCCCGGCGGCTCGATGACCGGCGCGCCCAAGATCGAGGCCATGAAAATGATCGACGAGTTGGAACATCACACGCGCGGCATATACTCGGGCGCGATCGGCTGGTTAGAATCTAACGGGACCCTCGACCTGAACATCGTGATCCGCACCATCGTGACCCGCAACGGCCGCGCCACCTACGGCACCGGCGGCGCCATCACCGCAGACAGCGAACCACAAGCGGAATGGCGGGAATCCCTCGACAAGGTGCGCGCGCTGGCCAAGGCAATCGCCATGGTCAACGATAGACGGCCTTGACCGCGCCCCAGCTCATGGGCTCGACGGGCACTTCGCAGGCGACATCGTTGGGGCCGCCGGGCGAGTCCAGGGAGCAGATCATAAAGTCGCCCATCACCCAACCGCTGGTGCATCGGATCGCATGAGTGACGGCGAACGCGATGTTCGGCCCGATCTCCGTGCCACAATAGACAAGCGATCCGGACAGGGGCGTCTCGATCAGCGCCACGCAATCCACGACCGCGGTCCAGGGCTCCGCATCGAGCACGCCGTCGTCGTCGGTGTCGAGATCCTGGTCCAGGGTCCCGGTGAAACCGTCGACCAGCATGTGGGTCACGTT
>DAOVZQ010000419.1 GCA_030635025.1 bacterium | reverse complement strand
GCGGCCACCGAGTCGATCACCACGACGTCCACCGCGCCCGAGCGCACCAACATCTCGGTGATCTCCAGGGCCTGCTCCCCCGTGTCGGGCTGCGACACCAGCATGTTGTCGATGTCCACGCCGATCTTGCGCGCATAGGTGGGATCGAGGGCATGTTCAGCATCGATGAAAGCCGCGGTCCCGCCCATCTTCTGGGCGTTGGCCACCACGCTCAAGGCGACCGTGGTCTTGCCGCTGCCTTCAGGGCCGTAGATCTCGACCACGCGACCGCGGGGCAAACCGCCGATCCCCAGGGCGATATCCAGAGTCAGACTGCCTGTGGACACGGCTTCGATGCCGTCGACGACCGAATCGTCACCCAGAAGCATGATGGCTCCCTTGCCGAACTGCTTCTCGATCTGGGCCCGCGTCAATTCCAGTGCTTTCGCTTTGTCTTGCTGCCTGTCCTTTGCCATCGTCATGTCTCCTTGGGTGTGTGTCGGGTCCGGGAGGCTTCGAAATTAAATGTGCGTATGCCTACGCCGAAAGCCGGCTGCCGGACAGGTGCGCTCACCATACTACGCGGGCCCCATGGTCGCCAGAGGGAAAACCATCCGTTCGGCATAGATCGGTCCCCTGGGAGTCAGACGGCTCTCGATCAGACGGATTTTCCGTACGCCGAGGGTCTGAGGGGGCGGCGCGGCCAGGGTCCGGAGATCCTCACGGTCGTGGGGATCCAACGGCCGTTTGATACGGGCCAGGGTAAGATGCGCACGGAAGGTCTTGTTGGCGTCCAGGTTGCTTGGCAGCCGCGCGTCGATCGACTCGCCGACCAACCGCGCCAACGCTTCCAGGTGCCCGTCACTGACCAGTTGCAAGAACAGGACCCGTGGTTGACGCCAGTCTGGAAAGACGTCCAGTCCGCCGGTACTCAGATCGAAAGGGGCGCCCCGACCGGCGGCCTCTCCCAGCGCTACGTCCAGCAGAGGCAGAGCCATCGCGGGTTGTTCGCCCAGGAAGCGCAAAGTAATGTGAAGGTTCTCAGGACGAACCCAATTCAGATCCCACATGCGACGCCATGTGTCGAGACGCGTTGCCAGATCGGCGCGTAAACGCTCCCCCGGGTCGACGGCCACGAAGAGTCTCATCGCCGCACCTCGCCCTCCGCCCCGGCAAAAGGATCGACGCCGTGGGCCACATGCCGGCGCAAGGCGTCCAGGGCGAAGGATACCGACAGCTCACGATTGCGATAGCGATGAGGCCCCAGCCGGTAACGACCCGCGTAGACGCCTTGTGCCGAGGCCAGGCCGAGACAGATCGTCCCCACGGGCTTATCGACGGTGCCGCCATCGGGGCCGGCGACACCGGTGATGGACAGGGCGTAATCACCGCCGAAACGCTCCCGACAGCCCGCGGCCATTTCCCGTGCGGTTTCGAGACTGACGGCCCCGTGGACGGACAGGGTTTCCGGCGACACGCCCAGCGCAACGGATTTGATGTCATCGGCGTAGGTCAAGGCGCCGCCCAGGAAGCAGGCGGAGGAACCCGGCATCTCGGTCAAGGCGGCCCCCAGCATGCCTCCGGTGCAGGATTCCGCGACCGCTACGGTCCGGTCTGCGGCGATCAGGTCCGCCTGAACCACTTCGTTCAGGCCGCGCAGGTCCCGGGCGTAGACACGATCGCCCAGTTCCGCCGCGAGCCGGTCCGCGAGACCCTCGGGCAAATCGGCATCGGTGTCGGCTACCGAAGCCTGTACGTCCACACCCCAGCGGGTCAGCCACCAGGACCAGTCCAGGCCGGGATGGTTCTCCCGCAGGGATTCGGTCGCCTTGGCCAGGCCCGGCTCGGAGAAACGCGCCGTGCGCATGAGAACACTCGGCAAGCGCTGCCCCTGCAACCCACGATCGCTCAACCACGCCGACACCTGCGGCCAGAGCGCGCGCATCTCCTGGGGCACACCCGGCAGCAGGACCAATGTGCGGCCATGCGCCTCGCCCACCATGGCCGGTGCGGTGCCCAGGGGATTGATGAGCGCCTCGAAACCGTTCGGCAAGAGGCCCTGCTTGATCATGTTCTCGCGGTAGGGAAAGTTGTTCCGCTCGCACAGGGCCCGCAGATGATCGGCCACGATCGCATTTTCGGTCAGGGGTCTGTCGCTCCATGTCGCCACGGTCGCGGCCGTGAGATCATCGCGAGTCGGTCCCAGGCCGCCCGTGAGAATCACCAACGCGCCCGCAGGCGTGCCCTCCAGCGCGGACATGATCCGCTCGGCACGATCGGGAACCACCAGGACCGCGTCGGTATGCAGGCCGTGATCGGCCAAACAACGCTGCATGAAGCCGGAATTGGTATCGACCGTGCGTCCGTTGAGCAGTTCGTCTCCCACGGCCACGAGCCAGGCTCGCCGCGGGGTCACCATCCGGTCACCGCCAGGGTCGCCCGCAGGAAGATGTTGGCGTAGACGCCGGCCAGCAGGTCGTCGACGGTAATGCCCCAACCTCCCGGCAGACTCTCGGCGTGGCGCACCGGAAAGGGCTTGGCGATGTCGAAGACGCGGAACCAGAAGAAGCCCACCAGCCAACCGATCCACCCCGTACTCACGCCCAGGTAAGTGACCAGCATGCCCGCCACCTCGTCACTCACCACGATGTGGGGATCCTTGCCGTGACGTGTCTCCATCCAGGTGGACGTCGGTACGCCTACGGCCACGACCAGCACCAGCAGAAGTAAATGCGTCGTCAGGCCGACCGGGGCAACCAGCCCCCAGATGATTGCGAAAACTAGGCTGGCGACGGTCGCCGGGGCGAAGGGCGCATAGCCGGTGCCGCCGAACGTGGCGAAAGCATGGATCAACTGGCTCTTCAAACTCTCATCTCCCTGGGAAACGGCATGGCCGACACGGACACGACAGGGTAAGTCATGGTGCAGTCGCGGTCAACGCGTCGCGGAAGATCAGGGCAGGATGGACAGCAGGGTTTCGAGGGTTTCGACAACGCCGTCTCCGGTCAGTGCGCAGGCCGGTACGGCGGGACCGCGCCGTCCATTGAGGAGTCGATCCATGTCGCGTTCGGAGACGGCGTCGGATCGATCACGATGGTTGTACTGCAACACGAGAGGGAAAGCCGCCGGGGACACGCCGGCCGCAGCCAGATAGGCTCCCAGTTCATCGAGCAGAACGAGATTGGCGTCCTGTCGCGCAGCCCGGCCATCGGCGACAAACACCACGCCATCAACACCCCGCAACAGACTCTGTCGATCGTCGGCCCGCGACAGACGCCCCGGTACGGCCACT
>DAOVZQ010000281.1 GCA_030635025.1 bacterium | reverse complement strand
GGTGATGACCTTGCCGATCCCACACCCCATCTGGAGGTTGAAAGCGTGCCAGCCATATAGGGGGCCAAATCAGAAGATAGCATCGAGAAGATTAGGGCCTTCGAGGCCCGCGTCGGCGACACCGATGATGACCGTCTGCTGATGGCGGCCACCGCTCTCGACGATACTTGGCAGGCCTGGTCCGACCGGCCGCTCCTCGGCGTACTCTTTGCGGAAGCCTTGCGAGACACGTTGATGATGACTGAGCCGTCACTGCCCATCACGGCCCTGTATCAGAGTATTGAGGATTGGCCTCACGCCTATCTTCTCTCGCCTGAAATATTTGCGGATAGTCTGGCGACAACGAGCCATGATTTCGTGTCGTTCATTTGTCAGGGCAATGATATGGCATGGAGCTGCGGCGAATACAGGCATCTCGACATGACGCATTTCCTGACCCTGGCCGAAACAGCCGACACCTTCTTTATCGACTTGATGTACGGAGAAGCGGCCCGCACCGATGGCGAAGGCATCCTGGAGGGTCTGCTTAATCTTCCGAATGGCGGAGCAATCGCAGCACGCGGTCCTTCAGGCGTCACTTATGCTGTCCCTGGTAGGGCTTTTGACGACCGGTTCTGGCAGGAATTGTTTTCGGATACACACCAGCGGTTGGGCGATGCCCATGTCGCTACACTGGAGTTCATGCTCGAATCAGACACCCCCTGCGGCGAACTGTGCGAACTGTCCGCCTTCACCGCGACGCTTTTGGCTGATCCGGCGACGTACATACGTCCACAACGGCCGACGGCGGTCCCCGATATTCCATCGGCCACCGCGTTACGGGCCCTACGGGCGGCACCCAATCCGTTCAACCCGGCCACGGATATTTCATTCGAGTTGGTCGGCGTCGACGGGGAGGGCATCCCTGTGTGTGTTGAAGTCTTCGATCTTCGCGGCCGGCGGATCGATTTGTTACTCGACGAAACACTTGTACCGGGACCCCAAACGGTGAGCTGGCGTGGTGAGTCTAGCGGTATGAACAGCGGAGTGTATTTCGTCAGGGTCGTTGCGGCAGGCCAAACCGCAACCCTCAAATTGACAAGACTCGAGTAACGCGGTCAACAGAGGCGGCGGTGGTTTTCGGCTTCTTTTGGTAAGCTCGACGACTGCCGCCGCTAATTGTGGCCAAGCCAATCACCATATAGGTCCGGCCGCCGATCCCGCAGGAACAAAGTCCGCGCATGGGACGTCGGCACCTGCCCCAGATCCATATCGCAAACCAGGATCTCGTCGGTCCCCTGGCCGGCCCGGGCAAGCACCCGCCCGTCCGGTCCGCAGACGAAGGATTCGCCCGCGAAGCTCAGCCGCTCCTCCGCACCCACCCGGTTGCACAGCGCCGTGAAATATCCGTTCTGGAAGGCGGCTACCCGCATCTCCGCCTCGTACAGACCCTCGGGCCATTCGCCGACAGCGCCGGCCTGGGGCACGATCACGACCTCGGCGCTCGCGAGCGCCAGCGCCCGCATGTACTCGGGGTAGTGTCGGTCGTAGCAGATGGCCACGCCGATGCGTCCGTGGCGCGTGTCGTAGACCGGCGCACCCCGGTCGCCCGGTGCATAGTAGCCCTGCTCGTGGAAGCCTTCGTATTCGGTGATGTGAATCATGCGCGTCGATCCGAGCCATGAGCCGTCGGCGTCGATCACCGGCGAGGTGTCGTAGGTGCGCCCGTCGTTCCCGCGTTCAAAGAGGTTGAGGACGATCACGACGCCGAGCTCTGCGGCCAGGGCCGAGAAGGCGTCCGTGGTCGGGCCGGGAATGGGCTCGGCCAGATCGATCACGGCGGGGACGGCAGGCTGCTGCGGATAAAAGGGCGCGAAGGCCAGTTCGGCGAAGCAGATCACCTGGGCGCCTTGGGCCGCAGCCTTGCGGACGGCCTCCAGGCCGCGCTCGACATCGGTCTCGTGCTTGCCGACCACATGTTGCTGGACGAGGGCGATGCGCATGGTGTCTCCCGGTTTATTTAAAGGCTGTACTGGTCCGGTCGGCGGTCATCCCACAGATCGTTGCGGGGGGTGAGGCGCTTGTCGGTGTCGACCAGGTCGAATTCGGCGACCGCCGCGCCGGTCTCTTCACCGTCGAGACGAGCGAGGATGTTGTTGAGGGGCCCGCACACCTGGCTCATCCCCGTGAACTCGAGACGGCTGCCTTCGATACGCTCCTCCACGCCGACGCGATTGCTGGTCAGGGCGTAGACTCGGTTTTCGATGCAGCGGGTGGTCATGGCGTCGGGACAGTAGGTGAGCACCAGGTTGCTGGGGTGGCAGATCACCTTGGCTCCAGCCAGGGCCAGCGATCGCGCGGCTTCGGGAAAGACCCAGTCGAAACAGACCATCATGCCGACGGTCGTGCCGCAGGCTTCGAACACCTGGAAACCCAGATCGCCCGGCGCGAAAATCAGCTTCTCGTCCCAGAAGAGATGCACTTTCCGGTACAACTCCGTGGAGCCGTCGGGTCGCACCAGGACGCTGCTGTTGAAGATGCGGTCGCCGTCGCGTTCGGGCAGGCCGGCGACGATCGTGGTGCCGCTGTCCGAGGCATGGGTGCGTAGCCGCGTGCAGGTGGGGCCGTCCAGATCCTCGGCGAGGTTGGCCAACTCATCCCGATCGCGGAACTGGTACCCCGATGCGAAGAGCTCGGGCAGAACCGCCAGATCGAGTCCATCGGGTATGAGGGCCAGGGCGGTGTCGATGTTTCGGGACACGTCACCGAAAACGGGTGACGTTTGGATCGAGGCCACCTTCAATCGGGTCATCATCGGTCTTTCGGTTGGGGACGGTATCGGCCACGGAGCGGTGGCCTCAGCAGCGTTTCCAGATGGTCCAGCATGGTCTCGCGATCGAACTCGGTCTCGATGCGTATGACGGCGTCCTGGCCCATGCGCTCGCGAGCGTCGCGATCATCGATCAGGGAGGAGAGGGCCGCGCGCAGGGCGTTTGCATCGCCGGGCGGGGTGAGCAGACCGGTCACGCCGTCCTGGACGATCTCAGGCAGGGAACTGACATGTGTCGCGATCACCGGGCGTCCACAGGCCATGGCTTCGGCCGCCGCCAGACCGAACCCCTCGTAACGCGAGGGACAGACCAGAAGGTCGAGTGTGCGATAGAGCTCCGGCATGTCGTCCACCCAGCCGAGCAACTCCACGCTGCCGGGATGGGGAAGGGCCAACTGCCAGGCGCGCAGGGTATCGCGCAGGGGGCCGGTGCCGGCGATGCGCAGGATCGGGCGCGGCTCGGGCGCGCCGGCGATGAGTTTGGTCCAGGCTTCCATCAAAAGGGGGATGCCCTTGCGTTCGTCGAGTCGCCCCACGAATCCGACGACCGTCGGCCCCCCAGGCGAGGGTGGTGTCGGGAAGAAGCGTCGGCGGTCTATGCCCTTGTACAGCAGGTGGACGCGGTCGGGGTCGAGCCACGGGGCACTGCGCAGTGTCGTTTTGTATGTCGCATTGGAATTCACGAGGATGCCGGTCGCGACGTGGTTGTAGTACCAGCGGTAGTAGAAACGGTTGCGGAGCGGAAAGTCACTCTCGCGTCCCTGCAGCACCACGGGCACACCGGCCAGACGCGCGGCCACCCCGGCGGCTTTCAGGTCCTTGAGACGGTTGCAGAGGACGGCGCGCACGTTGTGTCGCGTGAAGGTCGTCCAGAGCTTGGCGATGGTCCAGGGGGCGGCGTCGAAGCGAATGGAGATTCCATCCACGACAAAGTCGTTGGCCTGGGCCGCATCCAGCAGAGCGGATCCGGGCGGCGCCACGAACGACACTCGCCAGCCCCGATCCCGCAGGCCCTCGGCGGCGTCCAGCATCCAGATCTCGGCGCCTGCATAGTCATCCATGCCGTTGACAAAACTGACGGTGCTGGTGGATCGATGATCCATCCATCGCTCTCCTGGTCGAAACCGCCCGTGGGAGTCTGTTCGGGCTGGATTTACATGCCTCACTCATATTTTAGGGTGACCGCGTCCTATGTGCATAGCCATTTATGACATGGGCGATAGGATTATATAGTCAAAAAATAGATCTATATGAAAACAATCAATGTGGTACAATCAAGTCCTCAATCAAATAACAAGTCGATCACTTGAAAAGTCGAAACATAGCTTTAGGAGGGAATGATGCGTCACTTCAAACCTGTGCTCACCATCATGGTCGCGATTCTTATCGCGGCTCCCGCTTTCGCCACTCACTGGGAAGACTTCACCGCTTCCGCAGACTGTACCGGCTGGACCATGTCCGGCATGATTGTCGTCGGCACCCATGGGTTCGACGGCCAAGTCGAGTATACGGTCACTTTGTCCCAGGACGGGCTGATGATCCAGGAACAGGTCGGTATCATCGACTTCGTCCACACCGGACCTTCGGATGTAGTTGCCATGGGTGCCTGGGAGGGTGAACTGTGCGGCGATTTCACGGCCGCCGGTGTCTTCACCATCGTCAGTGCCGATGATCTGAGCGGCGATCCGATGCGCTCTTTTGATGTGCC
>DAOVZQ010000455.1 GCA_030635025.1 bacterium | reverse complement strand
TGGGCAGACTCAACAGCCGCTGCACCATGAAACCGACCTGCTCCTTGGTCGCCGCTCCGTTCCCCGTCAGTGCCATTTTTACTTCACGCGGTGCGTATTCGGCAACGGTAATATCCCTCAACGATGCGGCGAGCATGGCCACGCCGCGGGCCTGACCGAGGATCAGCGAGCTGCGGGCGTTCTTCGCGATGAAGACATCCTCGATCGACGCCACGTCGGGCGCATGGTCGATAATCACGTCCAGCAACGCTTCGTGGATGATGCGCAGGCGTACCGGCAGTCCGGCACCCGCGGGGCACTTGATCGTTCCGGCGTCACGGAGCCGAAATCGATTGCCCTGGACCTCGACGACGCCGAAGCCCGTGCGGTGCGAACCGGGATCGATGCCCAGGATGATCATCGTCCGCCTCCGGGTCGGCCAATGAAAAAGGGGCGGCTCGGCTGCCGCCCCTCGTCGCGATCATCGGTGCGGCTCAAAGAGTCTCCACGATCTCGGCCATCTCGGCATCTTCGATGTCGAAGTTTGCCGAGACACGGGATACGTCGTCCAGATCGTCCATGAAGGTGATCAACTTCACGAGGGTCGACGCATCCTTGCCCGTCAACTTCACGGTGGTCGACGGTTCCTGGACAATTTCCGATTCGATCACCGGCAGGCCCTGATCCTGTAGCGCCACCAGGACCGTGTTGAAGTCGGCGAAGGCCGTACTGACCACGATGAATTCGCCTTCGTCCTCAACATCCTCGCCACCGCATTCGATGGCGGCGTCCATGGCCGTTTCCATGTCCACGCGCGTGGCATCCAATGTAATGGCGCCCTTGCGCTCGAACAGGTAGGAGACGCATCCGTTCGTACCGAGATTACCGTTGAATTTCGTGAAGGTGTGCCGGACCTCGCTGGTCGTTCGGTTGCGGTTGTCCGTCTGGGTTTCCACCAGCACGGCCACGCCGCCGGGACCGTAACCTTCGAAGTTGACTTCTTCGTAGACGGCGCCCTCGATCTCACCGGTGCCGCGCTTGATGGCGCGGTCGATGTTGGCGTTGGGCATATTGGTGGCCTTGGCCGCCAACACGGCCGAGCGCAGGCGTGCGTTGGAATCCTGGTCACCGCCGCCGATCTTGGCGGCGACGATGATTTCACGAGCCAGACGCGACCAGATCTTGCTACGGGCCGCGTCCTTGGCGCCCTTCTTGCGCTTGATCGTGCTCCACTTGGAGTGACCGGACATTTCGCCTCCTCTTGCCTATTGAACCAGTACGGACACCCCTCGACTCCGCTAAGATCAGTCGGCGTCCTCTGTACGGCTCTTCTGATACGCCTCGATGAGCTGCTTTGCGACGTCGCCCGGCACCTCGGCGTAGTGGCTGAACTCCATGGAGAACTCGCCCGTCCCCTGGGTCATGGCGCGCAGGGTGGTCGAGTACTGGTACATCTCGTCCTGGGGAACCAGGGCCTTGATGATCTGGATGGGACCTTCGTTCTCCATGCCCTGGGGCTGGCCGCGCCGGCCGGAGATGTCGCCCATCACGTCTCCCATGTAGGCCTCGGGTACCCGGATGGTCACCTGCATGACCGGCTCGAGCAGGGTGGGTTTGGCGTCGGGCACGCCCTTCTGCAGGGCGATGCGTGCGGCGGCCTTAAAGCTGTTCTCGCTGGAGTCCACCTGGTGGAAGGAGCCGTAGTAGAGGGCGACCCTCATATCGACCATCTGATAGCCGGCCACGACACCCTTGGACATGGTCTCGCGCACCCCCTTCTCCACGGCGGGGATGAACTTCGACGGCACGACGCCGCCTACGATCTCGTCCGCGAACTCGAAATCCTCGCCGCGAGGCAGGGGCTCGAGACGCAGGTGGACATCACCGAACTGGCCGCGTCCGCCCGTCTGCTTCTTGTAGCGGCCCTGGACCTCGACCTTTGTCTTGATGGTCTCCTTGAAAGCGACCCGGGGGCGGTGACGCTCGACCGACACGCCGAACTGCTTCTTCAGGCGATCCAGCACCGTCGTCAGGTGCATCTCTCCCTGACCGTTGAGCAGGGTCTGGCTGAGTTCACCGTCGTGGATGATCTTGAAGGACGGGTCCTCTTCCATGAGCTTGTTCAGGCCCACGCCCATCTTGTCCTCTTCGCCGGCGACGGCCGACGTGATGGCTTCTGAACTCGTGGGATTGGGTAGCCGCGGTGCGGGCAACTCGATTTTCGCAGCGTTGGTGAAGAGGGTCGTCCCGGTGGGACTGCTCTTGAGCTTCGCGGCCAGGACGATGTCGCCGGCGGAGACACCGTCGACCTTCTCGCGCCCCTTGCCCTGGGCCAGACTCAATTGACCGATACGTTCGCTGTTGTGCGTGGTCGTGTTGAAGTTGTCTCCCGACTTGACTCCCCCACTCCAGACCTTGAGCCAGGTCTGGTCTCCGCCCTGGGTCTCGCGCTGGTATTTGAAGGCATAGGCCACGGGGGGGTTGTCGGGACCGATCTCCACCGTAGTCTCGCGATCCGTCCCCGGCACCAGACCCTGCATTTCGGTCTTGATGGCGGGAGACGGCATGAGCTTGGTGATGCCGGACAACAACGGCCCGACACCGATTTCGACATCGGCGGCCGTCAGGAAGACCGGATAGACCAGGCCGGCGATCATACCGGCGGTCAGACCAGCCAGCATGTCATCATCGCTGAGCGTGCCGTCTTCGAGGAATTTTTCGATGAGTGCCTCATCCGTCTCGGCTGCGGCGTTCATGAGTTCCTCACGAGCGGCCTCGACTTCGTCGGCCATGTCGGCGGGTATGTCGACGGGCTTGCTCTTGCCGTCGCCGTCGACCTCGTAGGCCTGGTTGCTCAACAGATCCACGACGCCCTTGAATCCCTCACCGGAGCCGATGGGCAACTGCGCGGGAACCGATGTGCCGCCGAGGTGATCGTTGAACTCGCCG
>DAOVZQ010000275.1 GCA_030635025.1 bacterium | reverse complement strand
CGTACACCCTGTCCGCTCTCGGCAACGTGCGCACCAATACCATGCGCGCTTTCGACCACGATGAGATGCTGGTCGTGATCGAAGATGTGCAGACGCCCTATGACCTCCTGCGCGAAGGCAGTTGACGGCGGGGCCTCGACTATAGACGAAAATCATACGCCGGTGCGCGACCGCTCACCGGATGTCGTGTCGCTTCATCTTCCGCCAAAGCGTGTTGCGGGAGATGCCCAGCCGCTTGGCCGCGTGGGTCCGGTTGCCGTTACACTGCGCCAGCGCGCGACGAATGGCGTCCACCTCGGCTTCCTGCAACGGCCGTACGCGGCGAACCGGTTCGTGACGCGAATCCTCCACCGACGACACGGACTCCCCCAGCACATGCGGCGGCAGATCCTCCCGCTCGATCACGCTCAAACCACAGACCACGAACGCATGCTCGATGGCGTTCTCCAGCTCACGGACGTTTCCAGGATACTCGTAGTTGAGCAACTGACTCATGGCACGCTCGCTGAGCCCGGTGATCCGCCGGCCCTGCAGCGCGTTGAAGCGGCGTCTGAAATGGTCGGCGAGCAGAGGCACGTCTTCGAGGCGCACACGCAGGGGCGGGATGTTGATCCGCACCACGTTCAGACGGAAGAACAGATCCTGACGAAAGTGACCGTAGCCCACCTCCGAGGCGAGATCACGGTTGGTCGCGGCGAGGATCCGGACATCGGCCTTTTGGGGGATCACGCTACCCAGCGGCATGAACTCGCGCTCCTGCAGAACACGAAGGAGCTTCACCTGCATGGCCGGTGATATCTCGCCCACTTCGTCGAGGAAGATGGTGCCGCCCTCGGCCATGGCGAACCGACCGGGCTTGTCCTTGTGCGCATCGGTGAAGGCGCCCTTGACGTAACCGAAGAGTTCGGACTCGGCCAGACTGTCGGGCAGGGCGCCGCAGTTGACCGCCACGAAGGGCTTTTCCCGACGGGGTCCTAAATTGTGGATGGTGCGCGCCACCAGTTCCTTGCCCGTGCCCTGCTCACCCTCGATCAGAACCGTGCTCTTGCTCTTGGCGACCAGGGAGGTCAGTTCACGGACACCGTCCATCGCCGGGCTCTTGCTGATGATGTCGTCGCTGGTGTAGCGGTCCGAGATCTGGCGTCGCAGGACCTGCACCACGGACAGGTCGCGGAACATCTCCACGCCGCCGATCAGCTCTCCCTGGTCGTCCCGCAGGTCGGCGGTGCTGACGGACACGAGCATTTCGTGTCCGTCCTTGCGCGTGATGGTGACTTCCTCGTCCCGGTGCTTCTCTCCGATCTCGATACTGTGCCGCAGGAAACAGGCGCGTTCGCAGTGATCGGATCTGAAGATCGTGGCGCAGGACTTGCCGATCACTTCATCGCGATCCCAACCGGTGATCCGTTCGGCGGCGCTGTTGAAATCTGTGATGTTGCCGAACTTGTCGACGGTGAAGATCCCGTGGGGTATGTGCTCGAAAATCAGGTCACCGAAGCGCGGATCCTGTTCTACGGTCATCTGGCATCCTCCTGCCGTACGTCGAGCCTGTTTTGTATTCAACAACCATAACAAACTGTCACGAATATGCAACATTGTTCCAAATGCCGTTCCATTTATGGAACAAATGTGACACTCAATTCAGATGGTGACATATTGTCGTTATCCCGTATCACATGTAATAACAACGTGTAAGCTCTATGATAATTTTTTGGCATACTCCATGCCCTTAGCTGTACGAAACTGACACACCCGGGCGGACTGTCCCGGTGGACTCACAAACGGAGCCGTGACATGGCCATCGCCACCTCCTACTACCTCGAGGACATGGATACCCGGGAGTTGCCACGTCGCTTCCTCGACGTGTTCTCGACCATCCTCTCCCACACGAATTACGCACTCGTGCTGGACGCGGCGTCGCGCATGAAGGCCCGCTGCGGCCGCTGCGCCGACACCTGCCCCGTCTATCAGGTCACCGGCGAACAGCGGGACATCCCCTGCGAACGCAGCGAACTGCTGCTGCAGGTGTATCGCCGCTACTTCACGTTCGGCGGAAACCTGAGAGCGCGCCTGGGCGACACCTTCGTCCTGGACGACGCCTACATCGAACGCATGGCCGAAGACTACTACCGCTGCACCGCGTGTCGACGCTGCAAGCTGGAGTGTCCCCTCGGCGTGGACCACGGGCTGATCACCCACCTGGCCCGATGGATCCTGGCGGAGGTCGGGCTCACGCCCAAGGCCCTGGTGGTCGCCACGCGCGAACAGCTCGACGGCAAGTCCCACAACACGTCGGGTATCCCGGCGCCCGCCATGAAAGATACCTGCGAGTTCCTGGAAGAGGACTGCGTCGACGAGCACGGGTTGAAGATCGAGTTCCCCATCGACGTGGAAGACGCCGAATACATCTTCTTCCCCGCGGTCAGCGACTACCTGCTCGAGCCCGACACCCTGATGGGCAACGCCGCGGTGATGATGGCGACCGGCGCGTCCTGGACCATCGGCACGGACGACTTCGACGGCATCAACTACGGCCTGTTCTACAGCGACCGTCTGCTCGACCGCATCGTCAGCAATGAGGTGGCCGAACTGAAGCGCCTCGGCGCCAAGAAAATCCTCATCGGCGAATGCGGACACGCCTCGCGCTCGGCGAAGATCTTCATACCCGCCTTCTGCGGCGGCGAAGACGCGCCGGAGGTGATCAACATCATGGAATACACCTACGCGCAGTGGAAGTCGGGCAAGCTCAAGCTGAAGCCGAACGTCATCAAGCAGCGCGTGACCTACCACGACCCCTGCAACATCGCGCGCAGCGGCTGGATCACCGAGGAGCCGCGGGAGATCCTGAAGCACATCTGCGTCGACTTCGTGGAGATGACGCCCAACCGACAGGACAACTACTGCTGCGGCGGCGGCGGCGGCACCGTCTCGATCGACGAGATCCGCGAGTTCCGCACGATGACCGGCGGCAAGGCCAAGGCCGACCAGATCCGACGCACGGGCGCCGAGATCGTGGTCGCGCCGTGCGCCAACTGCAAGAAGCAGGTGGCCGAAGTCTGCCAGGACCACAAGCTCGACGTGCGCACCTGCGGCCTGCACGACCTGATCCTGGAGGCCATCGACGCCCCCGAATTCATGATCATTAAAAAGGACGACGACGAAGGCGAGGAGGCGTGATGGATACCTGGATCGACCTGGCCAAGGGGTCCCTGTTCCGCATCAGTCTGGCGATCTGCCTGCTGGGAGTGGCGTACCGATTCGGCGTCGCCGTGTGGCAGATCAACGCCGCGCATCGTCGCGCCGGAGATAAGCGTCTGCCCGTGGGTGTGATCGTCCGGACCACCGTGCAATGGTTGCTGCCGCTGCGCCTGTTCCGGAAACGTCCGATCTACGGACTAGCGTCGTTGGCCTTCCACCTGGGCATCCTGCTACTGCCGTTCTTCTACGCGGGTCACGTGAACCTCTGGGGCGGCGTGCTGCCGACCTGGTGGCCGCGGCTCGCCTCGGGTCCGTCCGACGTGCTGACCTTCGTCGCCATGGCCGGACTGATCGTGATCCTGTTGGCACGGCTGCTGATCAAGTCCTCGCGCGATCTGTCGCGCGCCGGCGACGTGGGCATCCTGCTGTTGCTGCTCGGCCTGGCGGCCAGCGGCTACTGGGCGGCCCATCCCACGTCCTCCCCCTTCGCACCCCGGACAATGGTGCTGATCCACATGCTGGCCGGCAACCTGGCCCTGATCCTCACACCGCTGACGAAAATCGTTCACTGCGTGTTGGCGCCGCTGACCCAGCTCATCGGTGAGATCGGCTGGCATTTCCCGGCCGAAAGCGGACGCCGCGTCGCCGTGGCCCTGGCCAAGGAGAACGAACCGATATGAGTTCCTTCGCAATCCTGACCGACGTGACCAAATGCACCGGCTGCGAGGACTGCGTCCTGGCCTGCAAGGTCACCAACGAGACCGGCCTGCGCGACGCGCCCCGCAAGTGGCAAGGCGCGGCCACCGACCTGTCGTCCACACGCTGGACCACCATCGCCAAGACCGAGGGGCGCAATGTGCGCGTCCACTGCCGGCACTGCCTGGAGCCGTCCTGCGCTGCGGCCTGCCCCGTAGGCGCGTTGCACACGACCGAAGAGGGCGTGGTGGCCTACGACGCGAGCATCTGCCTGGGGTGCCGCTACTGCATGGTGGCCTGTCCGTTCAGCATGACGCGCTACGAGTGGGAATCGGCCAACCCGAGGGTGCGCAAGTGCATCCTGTGCTACGAGAAGATCAACGACGGCTCGCTCGAGCAGCCCGCCTGCACGAAGGCCTGCCCCGAGGGCGCCACGATCTTCGGTGAGCGCGATGCGCTGATGGCCGAGGCGAAAAAACGGATCGCGGACAACCCCGACCTCTACGTCAACCACATCTGGGGCGAACACGAGGTGGGCGGCACGTCCGTGCTCTACATCTCGGACGTGGACCTGGTCGCCGCGGGCTGGCCGGGCTCGTTGCCCGGCGACGCGGTGCCCGAACTGGCGGATCTGGTGCTGCACACCGTCCCGACCACGTTCGTCTCGGTGGGCG
>DAOVZQ010000458.1 GCA_030635025.1 bacterium | reverse complement strand
GCTTATCTGTCAGGTCGAGGATTTCGGGGACCTTGGCGATGTCACCGTGCATGGAGAAGACGCCGTCTACGACCACTAATTTGCCGTTGCTGTCGCAGGACTCGAGGGCTTGTGACAAGGAAGCCATGTCGTTGTGTTTGTATTTCTTGACCTGCCCGAAACTCAGGCGCGTGCCGTCGATGATCGAGGCGTGATCGGCGCGATCGACGAGGGTCGTGTCGTTGCGACCCACCAGCGCGAAGAGCACGCCCTGGTTGACCATGAAACCGGTCGAGAAGACCAGGGCCTTTTCCTTGCCCACCAGGGCGGCCAGCTTCTCTTCCAGTTCGATATGGATGTCGAGGGTGCCGTTGAGCAGCCGGGAGCCCGCGCAGCCCGATCCGTACTTGTCCAGGGCCTGCTTGGCTCGTTCCTTGACCAGGGGGTGGTTGGTCAGCCCCAGGTAGTTGTTGCTGCCCAGCATGATCACTTCGCGACCGTCGATCCGCACGGTGTTCTCCTGTGCGGATTCGATGACCCGGAAATATTGGTACAGGCCGGCCGATTGCAGTTCCTTGGCCGCCTTGAACTGTCCAACCTTGTCGAGTAGACCCATTACGTCCTGCAATCCTTGCGTTGATTCAGATGGACGGCGTCCTCACGACCCCATCCGTCATTTCGTCCCTGATCTTGTCGAGACAAGAAAATATGCAATCAAGCTCGACTCTACCAATCTTTTCAATCGTCTACCAGTGTAAATGGCCGACTATCTTTTTAACAGGGCTCGAGCCTCTCAGGCGATAAAAACGCCAGAATCACAAGACATACGGCTGTGACGGCCAGAAGGTTCTGTCCGTCCTTCAAGAATTGCCGGGCTTGCCAGATCAGGGCGGCGCCGATCCAGAGTGTGTTCACGCGGGAGTCTTCTCGGCGAAGACCTCGGCCTCGAAAACCAGGAACGAGGCGCCTTCGCGCCATGCGTCCCGGTCCAGGTCGGCCTTCATGGCCAGGTGCGACAGCATGGTGTCGCGATCCCAGCCTTCCTCCTTGGCGACCTGAGGCAGGAAAACACCTTTGTTGACGCCGCTTGTTAGCACCACGCCATGACGGGGGATCTCGATGTCGCGCCAATGGTCGACCGGTCGCAACGGCGTGAGTGAGGAGATCTGGATGTGCAGGTCGGACAGTTCCGTGGCGTTGATCCGGCCGAAGCGTGGATCGCGGAAGCCGGCCGCCAGGGCGTTGTCCGCAACCGCTTCGACCAGCGGCTTGATCCCTTCGATATATCCGATACAACCGCGCAGCCGACCCCAGAGATGCAAGGTGACGAAGGCGCCCCGGTTTTCGGCCAGGACCGATGTGCGGGTTTCGGGGGTCGGGCCGGGGTCACCCTTGGCTTCGGCGGTGATCACGGCTCGAGCCAATTCCAGCAGGTAGGTCTTTTCGTCGTCCGTCAATGGCGTGCTCATGGTGTCTGCTCCAGGCAGCCCACAAGGGCTGCGTAGCTTACGGAAAATGAATAGTCCCCATCGCGATCACCGCTGCGGGTGTAATCGACAAGGGCGGTGCGGGGCCGGTCGGACCAGGGCAGAGACAGGACGAGCGCGGCGGCTTCGAGTCCGCACATGGTGATGCCCGTTTCGCGGCCGTAGTCCAGCAACCCGGCGGCATCCCAGGCGGCTACGGCATCGAGGGCTCCCATGTCCAGCAGGCGCAGGTTCTCGGGGATCTCGTTGCAGAACGGGACGTAGCCGTAATCGGCGCCGTAGTGGGTCAGGTCGGTTGAGATCACGAACAGGGATCGCCCATCGACGAAGGCGCCCAGCGAAGCGGCGGCCGCGAACCGCTGTTCCCCGGTCAGACGTGGCACCAGCAGCGGCACGATCGGCGTCGTGCGGTCGAGGACGGTCTGCAGGAAGGGCAGCTGGATCTCCACGGCGTGCTCGAAAGTGTGGGCTGCAGGATCGCACTCGAAGGCCGCGCAGTCGGCCAAGCAGTCGCAGGCGTCCCGGTCTATGGGCACTTCGCCCAAGGGTGTGGCGTAGGCGTCCACGTCCGGGAAGGAAACCCCCCGCAGCGGATGACGATGGTTGGGTGCCAGTACGAACACGCGATCGTAGTCGAACCCGGCCAGCAGTCCCCAGCCTCGTCCCGCGGTCGGCCCGCTGTAGGCGTACCCCGCGTGGGGCGCGAGCAGGACGACGGGGCGGCCCGCCGGCAGTCGTGCCGGGTCCGCATCGTCGGTGAAGCGCCTGATCTCGTCGGCCAGAACGGCCGGGTTCCCTGGGTACCAGGTCCCGGCCAGAGTGGCGGGACGAGTGTTTGTGCTGGTCATGGCGGCGACCTCCTCGATCCTCATCACTCTAGCAGACCGGGTGGGACCGGGTCTACAGGATGAGAAGCAGCGTTTACACTTGCGTTCCGACCGGTTAGGCCTCATCCTGAGTAGGATTAAGCCATCGAAACGCCATTAGCGATAAATCACACCTCGTTTGAGGAGGGTTGTGTTGAAGATCAACGAGAAGCCTCAAGGTGAGGTCATGGTCCTGAACCTCTCCGGCAAGATCATGGGCGGCGACGACCATGAACTCTTCCATACCGAAATCAAGACCCTCATCAACGAGGGCTTTGTGGATCTGGTGCTCAACATGTCCAAGGTCAACTGGATCAACTCCACCGGCCTGGGCGTACTGGTCTCCGGTTTCCACTCCCTGAAGAAGAACGGCGGGGTGATGAAGATCTGCGACGTCAGCAGCCGGATCGACAACATCCTGAATGTGACACAGTTGAAGCTCGTTTTCGAAACTTACGAGACCGAGGAAGAGGCTGTGGGGTCTTTTGGGAAGTAGGGCACGGCAGTAGTCGATAAGTCGAAGAGTGGTTTTATAGAGGCCGCCGGTAACGATCCGGCGGCTTCT
>DAOVZQ010000309.1 GCA_030635025.1 bacterium | reverse complement strand
TTGCACCATGAGCCATCTACGATCCAATCGGAATCGATCATAGTAGTTCTCAACTATCATTCTAGATGCCCCCTCTTGTATGTCATCCGTTGTGCCTCGCCCCTGCCTACGACTTCTACCGCACCAACCGGAACGGATCCATAGCTCTCACCAGTCGATTCATTAGTAAACGTATGATATCCCAGGTGATACCTTATGATCGATTCTTTATGTTCGCTCCTCTGTCTCACCTCGCGATCCAGCTCGCTTTCCTGAGCCGCCGTTTCGAAAACATTCACAAGCATCGACAACAGACAGAATACAAGGGACAGGAATTTAAACCGCATAGTCCATCCTCCTCATGACTGCTCAACAATCCAATCCAACTACTACTGACCGGCCTGTATGGATTGGCCGGCCCGCTTCGTATGCTCGCGCTGATTCCTGGTCTCAATGCTGTAGCGTCCTCCTTCACGGATGGATCCCGCCGATCTCCGCGATAACATCGGCAACATGCTCAAGCCGCCGATCCCGGTTGAAGGCCCGCGCGCTATAACCGCCACCCCTGACATTACCCACGTAGAAAGGAACACCGATCGTGCCCACGAGATACGACGCCGGGTAGTGGTCATCCTGAATCAGCTTGACGAGCGTGTAGATGAGCGCGCCGTTGAAGAGTAGATGCCGGAGACCGTCATGCGTACGTCCTGCGTACATCTGGCCGGATCCGGGGAGCACCGCCGACATGACCATGGCGAGACCCGGGCTACGGTGCGGCAAATACGCCCCCGCTGCCGCGGCGGTCCTCATATACTCGAGTCTCTCGATGAGTACCGAGTCGACCGCCGGCTCTACACCGGCCGCGAAGTCGGAAGCGGCGGCGTCCCAATCTCCCCATGTCATCCGGCACAGACCTCGTAACGCGAGGGCTCTGGGCATCAGATCAGGACCGTACAGCATATCCTCGCTACCGCCATATCGACCGTCGTTGAAGAGGCTGGCCGCAACCAGATGACGGGCCAGTTCCCGCTGCGCGGCATCAGCCGACAACATGCCGGCCTGGAGGTAGGCGCTTTCCGCATCGGTCCAGGCCCCGGCCTCGAAATAACTGGCGCCGATCTGATAGTACGACCAGCGACGCCAATCATCCGAACGTGACAGATGGGCTACGCGCAGATACTCCGTCTCCGCCCGTCGACAATCACCTCCAACAGCCAACCAGCGAGCGAAGGAAACGGTCTCCCCTATCCGGACCCAGAGTTCGGAGCTCACCGATTCCGCCGCCGGCATCGGCGGCTCCATATCGAACGCGGGCAACAGCCAAGGCTCAAGCCGAGGCACGACCGGGCCATGCGAGGCTCCCCAAGCAGGGTCATCAAGGCCACCGCTATCCGCGCGACCATAGAAGCGCCCCGCCGATCCATTGCAGCGCATCAACCTGTCCGCGGCCCTGGCTACGCCGCTGAACAGACCGTATTGGGCAATAGCCTGGCGGGCGTACTCCGAACAACTGGGTTGGAAGGGACAGCGGGCATGCCTGAGCGATGAGAGGTGATGCTGATAGAAATCCAGGGCCATGGCGGCCGGATTGCGAGGCGGGTCGCCCAACTCGTCGTCGCGGCCATCGGGAAGTCCGGCGACGGCGATTGTAGCGATCAATCCGAAGAGTAGAAACAACACGACCGACGTCCATCGGGGGAAGGACGATGCGAGCCGGTCAGAGTGACGATCAGAATCCATTGAAATGGACGACCAGACCAAAGTTGAGCCCCACCAGACTCTTACGCCCGATGTAATCCAGAGTCAGGGATTGTACGCCCGAAGATTCCCAGGGAATAATGAAAAGGCGCGTGCTGAATCCGATGAGCACGTCGTTGGATGCATCCCACAACATGGAAACGACGAAATCTCCTCCCAGTCGCCATTTCTCGAGCGCTTCTTTCCTGTCATCCAGTGGAGTTGGTCCAGGCAGGGAATAGACCTTCAGATCCGCGGTTTCCTTGACCCAGAATACACGTGGCCCCAGACCCCAGCGCAGGAATGGCCCCTTGTTTGATAAAGAGTGGATCATGCCGACCCTTATGCCGGAATCGAACATCCATAGATGCGAACTCTGGGGCGACTCGAGCCTGGTCGAGGTCTCGTAGTCAAAGAGCGGGTACCCCCTGTTGAACGAGAAGCCTGCATCGACTCCGATCTCGAAAATGCCGCTCGGTATGAAATTGCCACCAACGCCAATGCGCCCACCGCCGTCCTTGTATTCATCCCAGACGTCGGAAGGGCCGACCTTCCACCAGGAGAGGTCCAGGACCAGGCTGAAATCGGCCGGCGTAATGATCTTATCAGGTGCCGGCTCATTGACGTAACGCGCATAGGACCGCTCTTGCAGGGTATCGCCGTAAGCCGTCTCCGCCTCTTCCGCCACCAACGATACCGGCTCGACACGGTCCGTCTCGTCCTCATCGTCGTCCGAGGACATGAGCATGCTGATGAAGAGATCTCCGAGACATGACGAGAGGCAGCTCTGGTCGTCATCGTCGGAGGATACAATTGTACTCTCACCCTTCTTGCGAATCTTCTTCTTGGGAACCCGCTTCTTCTCATCCTCATCCTCGTCATCGGCAGAGGCCGGCTGAGTACCGATGGCACCCAGTAACACGCCCCAGGTTGACCCCGGAAATGCGGAGATGTCGGCACCGCTCTCCATGGCCGAGACCGAAGTCGCCGCGGTCTGCGTCACAAGAGTGGAGTCGGGAATTGCCACTTCGGCGGCTGAGGAGATTGTTGCGATCATTAGAACGGTCAGTAGGATGGGAATACGTACTACAAGGAGAGACATATTAGCGCCCCTTTGGTCCCCCTATTATCCTGTATTTTTCACATATGCAATTTTGATCATATCCTGCCAATTGACTTCGGTCAAATGAAAATCGTATCGAAAATGATTGGTGTTCGCAGAGGCTGCCGGGATGAAGATCGTGCCTGTTTGACGAGGTCACGTCTCCATCGTCGACGACTCCCCATTCCCCCGCCTGGTGATGCTTCTCCAGAACCTGGAGATGGAGCCGGGCGCTGAACCGTTGCCACGCGTCGTCTGTTTGACACCGGAACCGACCGTCAATCCAGCCACGGCAGACTTGCGCAGAGACCGCCGATGTCCGAGCACGGGCTGCGGACGTTTACCGTGCCGCACCATGACCTCGTCCATCAAGTTGAAATAGGCCCGGCTACCGCGTCCTCGCCGGTCGTGGATGACCATCGGCTTACCTTGCGAAGCCATCTCGGCCAAACGGGCCGCGCGGGGTATGGCCGTCTTGAAGACATCACGCCCGAATTCCTTGCTGAGCGATTTCGACACCCGTTTCGACATGCGAATACGCGAATCGGTCATGGTCAGGAAGAGTCCCTCCCGCAGAATACCCTTGCGGGCGACCGGCCCGAAATCCTGGATGAAATGGAGCATCCGCTTCACCGAATTCAGGCAGAGCTCCTCGGCCTGCACGGGAATGATATAACTGTCGGACACGGTCAGCGCGGCGCGGGTCTCGGGACCGAAGCCGGGCGGACAGTCGATCAAGATGGTGTCGAAATCATCGCGAACCTGATCGAGAAGATCCTCTAGGACACCGTACTCTCCGATCCCGGCCTTGTACTGCTCCTCCTGGGCCATCGTCTTGGCGTTCGGACTCAGCACGCTGAGGTTTTCGAGCGATGTCTTGTGGACCACCTCGGCCAAGGGCAGACCGGCGGTCAGGACATCCTTCAGACCTCCACGCAAGGTCACGTCATCGAAACCCAGGCTTTGTGAAAGACCGCATTGTGGATCCAGGCCGATCAGGAGTGTCCGCTGCCCGGACAGCGCAAACGTCGCCCCCAGGTTGACGGTGGATGTGGTCTTGCCGACCCCACCCTTATGACTGATGAAACTGATTATCCTGGCCGAGGAAAGGCCCCAGGGATTGGGACTAGTAGATTGTTCGGGAGACGGAGTGGTAGGGCTGGATTTCGACATGAGCAGACCTCCGTGTACGGTGCTCGTGCGTCGACGACATCATCGGAAGATGATTCGTCCACCTGCAACATATGGGCGGCGTCACGCGTTTGCGATGGCCGCTGATCAAAGCCGCGTGCTGCGACTGTGATTTCTTATGACAGGTTCTCTTTCAATCCAGTGGTCTGTTGGTATCAGATGTCGGCAGGGGTGTCAAGAGGGTCGTATGGCTTGTGGCTGGGATTGGCACCCGAAATTACATCAGATATTGACCAT
>DAOVZQ010000117.1 GCA_030635025.1 bacterium | reverse complement strand
TGTCAGCCAGCGTCTCGGCCGAGATGTACTCGGTGTGCGCCGCTATGGCGTCCGCCAATCCACCGTCCTCGGTTTGATAGCTTACGACGATGCGGTTGTCCAGGTTCAGGTCGGCCGTTTCACCGCCGAGCAGTTCCACGATCTCATCGCGGACGAGCTTGACGACCTGCTGGTCGGGCGTGAGGCTGTCCCAGACTTTCTGTCCGGTCGCCGTTTCGCCGACCTTGGCCACGAACTCCTTGGCGACCTTGTAATTGACGTCGGCCTCGAGCAATGCCAGGCGCACCTCTCGGAGCACCTCCTTGACATTCTGCTCTGTCAGGCGATCGGTCCCCGAAAGTTTTTTCAGGGCGCCGCCCAGCCGGCTGGTCAATTCCTGGAACACGGCAATCACGATCCCGCGAAAAAGGCAGTCAAGCACGCAAAGAGCGCACGTATCCGATCGGCACACACAAAAACAACGGGCGGACGTACGTCAACGCCCGGCCCATCTGCCGAGACCCGACAGGATAGCTAATGAACCCGCTATAAGCAAGGGATTTGTGGAATTCAGGCGGTTCCGCGCAGCCTCGCCATGGCCTCTCCACGATCCGGAGCTCCAAATAGATGTGAGCCCGACACCAGGATATCGGCGCCGGCCTCCCGACATGCGGGCGCCGTCTCGTTATTTACGCCGCCGTCCATCGAGATAGCGTATGAAAGGGCCTGTTCGCCGCGCCAATCCACGAGCCTGCGAACCTTGTCCAGGGCGCCGGTCTGGAAACTCTGTCCCCCGAAACCGGGCTGAACCGACATGACCAGCACGAGATCCAGGTTCGACAGGTAAGGCTGGAGATCCGCCACGTCCGTGTCGGGGTTGAGAGACAACCCGCGCCTGATACCGAGATCGCCTATGGCGGCGAGGGTGGCGCCGACATCGCAATCCGCTTCGATATGTATGGTCAGGGCATCCGCCCCGGCCTCGGCGAAGGCTTTTACGTAACGATCAGGATGGGTCATCATCAGATGCGTATCCAGCAGGAGATCGGTACAGCGGCGGATAGCGGACACGATGAAGGGCCCAAAGGTGACGTTGGGAACGAAGTGACCGTCCATCACATCCAGGTGAAAGAGATCGGCGCCGGCTTCGCTCATTCCCTCGATTTCTAATTGCAACTGTGCAAAGTCCGCCGACAGCAGCGATGGCGCCACAGCCGTTTCAGCGTGTCGAGGCCACCAGTTCAATGGTCTCCCCCTTGAGAATCCGGGTACCGGGTGCGGGTTTCTGGGATAATACAGTGTCGTGGGGAACGTCGCGGTCGCGTTCATAGCGGACCGGGGCCGTGACACAGCCGGCCGTTTCCACCGATTGGCGAGCCAGATAAAGGGCCTGGCCGCGCAGGTCGGGCATCAGGAAAGCGGATGTGGGCGGAGGATCCTCGACGAGTAGATCCACGTCGCCGCCCTTGTGGGTGCGGGTGCCCGCGGGCGGATACTGCATGGCCACCGTGGACGCACCGCCGTGGACACTCTGCATATGAACGATGCGCCCCACCCGATAGGACTCTCTCTGCAACGTACTCTCGGCCTGACGGCGGGACAGGCCGCCGAGCATGGGCACCTGGCCGGCGGGTGGTCCTGCGCTGATCACCAGGGCGATGCTGCGCCCGGCCCTGACGGTCCGGCCAGTTTCGGGGATCTGACTGATAACGGTGCCGACGCTCAATGTGGGATGCGTTTCCTCGCGCACGATTTCAACCCGGAGACCGCTCTGCGCAGCCACGCCACCCGCATCGGCGGTAACCCGACCGGTCAGGTCAGGCACGCGGACTTCAGGATTATGATGGACGAGGCGCGGCACGAGCAGGGTATTGGACAAGACCAACCCGGCGCCGAAAACCGCCGCCAGCGCGATCAGCATGAGAATAAATTGCCAGATCTTCAAACCGACTCCTCCCGCCTCAAGCGTACGGCGAAAAACCCGTCGGCGCCGTCTTGATGAGGCAACCATGATCGACGCCAGATTCCGGGGTCATCGTCGGCCGGCGCGCAGGGCGTGAGATCAGGGTATTCGCTCAGCAGGCTATCGACAACCCCTTCGTTCTCTTCCGGTTCCAGAGAACAGGTTGCGTAGAGCAGGAGGCCGCCGGGTTTGAGCAGGCGCCGGGCTTCCCGGGCCAGATCAAGCAGCCGCGCTGCGTTGCGGGTCAGCGATTCGGGACGTAGCCGCCACCGCCCTTCGGGATGGCGCCTCAAAACACCTGTCCCGCTGCAGGGACCATCGAGCAGAACCGCATCGTAGACAGCATCTGCGAAAGGGGCTCGGCGACCATCGGCCGCCACGATCGCGTCGGGGTGATGTCCCGATCGAACCGCTGTTTCCGACACCAACCTGAGACGTCCATGGTTCCGGTCCATCGCCGTAAGGGTCGCTTTGCCCTGATGACTCGCAATCAGGTGGACGGTCTTGCCGCCGGGTGCGGCGCACATGTCGAGTATGCGTCCTGTGATGCCGGCTCCCAGGAATTCGGTCGCCGCCTGCACGGCCTCGTCCTGCACGACCAGCGAGGGCTCATCGGCGAGCAGCTTCGCGATCTCACCACGGGGCGGAGATGTCACCGCGATCAACCCTCGCGGCGCCAAAGAACTCGGCCGAACCGACAGACCGGCCGCGGTCAGACGGGAGACGACCGTGTCGATCGGCGCATCACCGAGGACGTGCAGCGACAAGGGAGGGCGGAGGTTGTTGAACCGGCACAGGGCCTCGGCCGACTCGAAGCCGAACCGATCGATCCAGCGTTCGACCAGCCAACGGGGATGGGATTGCCAGGAGGCCAGGTAGGCCGGAGGATCCGTTTCGCGCTCGGGAAAAAGCTTGCGCAATTCATCCATCCCCCCCGCATCCAAACGACGAGCCACATTCTGGAGCAGGCCGTTCACGTAAGGCGCCGTCTTGCGACCGGTGACACGGCTCGCCAGACTGACGCTCTGATCGACGGCCGCATAGGACGGTACCCGATCACACGCGAGCAGTTGATGGAGTCCCAGGCCAAGAACGATACGGACATCGCGTCCCGTCCCCCCCTTGCGCCGAGACAGGGTGTCCACGATATGACCGTAGCGATCGCGCCACTGTGTCACTCCGCGAACCAGTTCGGCCAAAAACCGTCGATCACGGGGATCCGCGGTGCGCGCCAGAGCGGTGTCCAGCTCGTGCTCGAAAACGCCACCTTTGGAGATGTTGGACAGGGTGCGCCAGGCTTGATACCGGATGGGATCCAGGCTCATGAGCTGAGTCGTTCGCCTGCGGCGACGGGATGACCCCGTAGAAACTCGTCGGCGGACATGGGCTTGCGTCCTGGATTCTGAAGTGCCGTTACCAGCAGGACGCCTTCGCCGCATGCGACGCATATGCCGTCCTTGCCGACGGAGAGAACGGTCCCGGGCTCGGCTTCGCTGGTGGCCAGGGCCTGGGGACGCGCGGCGGTGATCTTCAGGAGCCGGTCACCCAGGAAGGTGGTCGCTCCGGGCCAGGGTTGCAGACCCCGGATCTGGTTATGGACACTGTTGACGGGACGTTCCCAACGGATGGGCGAAAGAGAGCGGTTCAGCTTCGGCGCATAGACCGCGCCCGTCTCGTTCTGAGGTTCGGGCGTCATCGATCCAGCGGACAGGCCCCTCAGGGTATGGACCATCAGGTCCGCCCCCATGCCCGCGAGTCGCGTCACGAGTTCGCCGGCAGTTTCCTCAGGATCGATACCCACAGCGCGTTGGGCCAGGACAGGGCCGGTATCAACGCCGGCATCCATCTGCATGGCGCTCACGCCGGTCCAGGCGTCTCCATGGAGGATTGCGTAATGAACGGGAGAGACACCGCGCCAACGGGGCAGCAGGGAGGCGTGCAGATTGATACACCCGAGGGGTGGCCCCTCCAACAGGGACTTGCGCAGGATATGCCCGAAAGCGACCACGACGACGGCGTCCGGCTTGCAACCGAGAACCTGCTCCGTAACGGCGACCCGGTCTCCGCGGCCCCAATCGAGGACATCGAGTCCGTGTGCACGTGCAGCGGTCTTGACGGCGGTCTCCTCGAAGCGACGCCCCCGTCCCGCCGGGCGGTCGGGCTGCGTCACCACGAGTGGCAAGTCGAAGCGGGCTTCGACAAGTGCATCGAGTGTCGGCACGGCAAAATCGGGGGACCCCATCAAAACGATGCGCACGACGTTTTCTCCCTCAAGCTCTCAGTCTCCGCAATCCCATGCGGAGCTTCACACCCAGTTTCGTCCAGTCCCCAAGATGGTCCACGAGCAGCACGCCGTCCAGATGATCCATCTCGTGCTGGATGATCCGCGCCAGAAGCCCTTCGGCCCGAAGGCTATGCGTCGTCCCGGCGAGATCCTGATAGCGAACCGTGATTCCGGCCGGACGAACGACGCGACGATAGATGCCTGGAAACGACAGACAGCCCTCCTCGAAAGGCTCATGCAGGAGCGACTGGCACAGCAGCTCCGGGTTAAGAAAGACCAGAGGGCGTTGACGGCGACGGTCCGGCGGGTGGGCCAGAAAAAGCCGCAGGGGCTCGCCTACCTGGGGCGCCGCCAGCCCAACGCCGTCATGCCGTCTCATGATCATTCGCATCTGATCGACCAGATCCTGCAACACCGGTTCGCCCGGCGTAACGTCACGACAAATCTCGTTCAAGCCACGTGCGCCGTAGTAGAGCAGTCCCCGGTCGGTGACTGGACTCCGTGACATCTACTTTTTCTCGACGACTCCGGAGATCGCGCTCCGGGCAATCTCGACCTTCACGCCGTCTGAAATCGTACAGACCAGCCGGTCGTCCTTGACGTTCAGCACGGTGGCGTAGAGTCCGCCGTTGGTGACGATGCGATCGCCCTTCTGAACCGCGTTCAGCATTGTCTTGTGTTTCTTTTGCCGCTGGGCGTTGGGACGCCAGATCAGCAGATAGAAAACCAACACCATCATGCCGATGAACAGGAAGTTCATCATCATGGCGCCCTGTCCGCCGGCCGCCTCTCCCTCGCGCGGTGCGGGACTCATGGCGAGGAAAGTCATCAGATTCAAGAACATCGTCGGCTCCTTCTTTTTCGGGGATGGTCCCCATGATGGCACACGGGCCGGTCACGGGCAATGTCACGTTCTGGGCGGATCAACGACCGCCGGGTTTCGCGTTACGCGCCGCCTTGCGACGTTCGGCCTCTCCCTCACGCCATCGCGTCAGGAAGGGATCGGTGAAATCCCGTAGGCGCTCCCGCGACAGGGCACCGCGGATGTCACGCATCAGGGTCTGGTAGAAATGGAGATTATGGACGGTGGCCAGCATGGGTCCGAGCATCTCGCCGGCCGAAAAGAGGTGACGGATGTAGGCCCGGCTATGGCGTCGGCAGACCGGACAGTCGCACGCGTCGTCCAACGGCGCGTCGTCGCGGGCATAGACGCTGTTCTTGACCACGAGTCGGCCGTCGCGCGTGACGACGGTCCCGTTGCGCGCCATGCGCGTCGGCAATACGCAATCGAACATGTCCACGCCCATCAGGACGCTCTCGACGATATCGTCGGGAAAACCCACGCCCATCAGATAGCGGGGACGATCCGCCGGGAGTCGGTCCGCGGTGTAGGCGGTCATCTCACGCATCAGGGGAATGGGTTCGCCCACCGACAGGCCGCCGATGGCGTAGCCCGGCAGATCCATCTCGGCGATCTGGGCGACCGATCGGGCCCGCTGCTCGGGAAAGACCCCGCCCTGCGCGATGCCGAAGAGCACCTTCTCGTAGTCCGCGTCTCGATTTCTACCGCCGGGGCCGATCGTGTCGCGGCATCGATGCAGCCAATTGGTCGTGCGGTCCACGGCAGCGGATACGTCGGATTCAGACGCTCCGTAGGGGAGGCAGTGATCGAAAGCCATGATGATGTCGGCGCCCAGGGCCAGCTGAATCTCCATGGATACTTTGGGCGTGAAACGGTGTCGGCTGCCGTCCAGATGGGAGCGGAAGGAGACGCCGTCTTCGTCCACCTTGTTGAGGTCGCCCAGGGAAAAGACCTGGTAGCCGGCGCTGTCTGTGAGCAGGGCGCCGTCCCAACCCTGATAGCGGTGCAGACCGCCTTTTTCTGCGATGAGTTCGTGTCCCGGCCGCAGGTACAGGTGATAGGTGTTGCCCAGAATCAACCGCGAACCGGTTTCCCACACCTGCTCGAAGGTCGCGGCCTTGACCGTTCCGGCCGTACCGACGGGCATGAAGACGGGCGTGTCGACGACGGCATGCGGCGTCGTCAGTCGACCCAATCGGGCGGCGCTGTCGGGATCGGTCAGGAGTCGTTCGAAACCGAAGGCGGTGGAATCCGTCATGGCGCGTCGCTCCTTCCGGTACGGCCCGCGTCGGGCATCACCAGCATGGCGTCTCCGTAGCTGTAGAACCTGAAACCTTCGGTGACGGCGTGATCGTACACACCTCGCCAGACGTCATCCCCCGCGAAGGCCGCTATAAGCATCAGCAACGAAGACCCGGGCAGGTGGAAGTTGGTGATCAGTCCGTCGGCCGACGACACGCGATCCGGCGGCATGACGAACAGGCGTGTGAACCCCTCGACGTGCCAGCCCGCGGATTCGTGCCTGGCCATGCCGGCAAATTCGGGGGGCTCGTTGTCGGTGTCAGGCCATTGGATCCGCTCGTCGGTGCGGTCATCCAATTCCAGCCGGGCCACGGTTTCGAGGACACGCAGTGCGGTTGTCCCCACGGCGATCACACGACCGCCGGCGTTCCGGGTCGCCTTCACCGCGGCGTCCACGGCGGCCGGATACACAAAGAATTCCTCGTGGAGGCGGTGCGCGGCCACATCCGCTTCCACCGGCGGACGAAACGTGCCGGGGCCCACATGCAGAGTGACTCTCGCCAAGCCGACGCCCCGATCGTCGAGGGCCTTCAACAGCGATTTATCGAAATGTAGTCCGGCCGTCGGCGCGGCCACCGAGCCCTCGTCGCGGGCGTAGACGGTCTGGTAGCGCTCACGATCCAGCGCGGACAGGTGCGGGGCGCGTCCGTCTTCGGAATCACGTTTGATGTAGGGTGGCAACGGCGTTTCACCCAGACGCTCGGCGAGATCCGCCATCGATCCTTCGCACGAACGAACCGCGACATACCCGTCACCGAGAATCTCGACGATCTCCACTCTGTCTTTATGACCGTTCCCGTCGTCTGCCGTCAACAGGTTGCCCGGACGCAAACGTCGTAGGGGACGAGCCATGGCCAACC
>DAOVZQ010000027.1 GCA_030635025.1 bacterium | reverse complement strand
TCGTAGGGAACGGACGTGTCGATGACCGCCAGGGAGAAGAGAGCGTCACCGTTGGACGCGTCCATCAGCCCGAGATTCGTGTAGGTCACCAGAGAATCGTACAGAGTTACGTTGGGGCTGTCGCTGCGCAGCTTGGCGGTAACGACATCGGCAAAGCCAGCGCCGTAGTTCTGGATTCGCATCACCAGGCCGATCCGCTCGTTGTCGTCGACGTATCCGTCCCCGTCACCATAGAAGGTGTCGTACCAGTCGAGTGCGATGGGCTCCAATTCGGGTGCCAGCATCACGGTGTCCCATCCACTCACCCATGCATCGCCGCCATCCTCGACCTCGATCCGAAACTCCAGCAGCATGCCGTCGAATATCAGGGAGTTGAAGGACACAAGGAACGGGGCGGTGGCGTCTGCCGAACCGCCCGATGCGATGTTCGGTACCGGAACGTCACCATCGACGATGGTGATGCCGGGCGAGGTCGTGGTCAGATGAGCCGTCAGTCCGGTTGCGCCTCCGGAGCCCGTGTCCTCGAAGCGAGCTGAGAGGGCCGCGGTTTCCCCGGCCTCGAGCACGCCGTTGCCGTTGCCGGACGAGCCGAGCGTGCCGTCGTCGATAATGGTCATGGTCTCAAGGGCGATATAGGAACCGGGATTGGCAACGGGTATGACCTGGGACGTCTGTTCGAGATTCACGCCGCATACGGTAAGAGTCAGATCCCCGCTGTCGGTAAGCGTCACCGGCAAGGCGACCTGGCCGTTGCCGTCCGTCACGTCACGCACGTAGACGTCGCCGCGCGCCAGTGTAACGCGCGCGCCCTCAACCTGGGAGCCTCCGGAGGTGATCGTTACCACGACCGTCTGCTCACCCGTCGTCAATGAAGCGGGCGCCTGGATGTCCACTACCGCCGGCGGGGCGGTCCATACCTTCTGGGCCGGATCGCCGAGCAGGGTGTAGTTCAGATAGGTCCAGCGCGTGAAGCTGTCGGAGGACGCAAAGTCCAGCCACGGCAATCGGCTCAAGCCGATCAGGTCGCCGAGACGGTCCTGGTCCTGGCACATCAGTTGGTCGAAGAACTCGACCTGGAAATCGTTTGCCGTCGCCGGGAAAGCGGCGCGACTGGCGCCTATCGATGCATAGGAGCCACCGTCAGGATTACGGACGAGTCGCTCCATCAGGCAGTTGTAGTCGAAAGCCGCCGAGGCGCAATTCAGGCCGTACATGAGAAAGGTGTTCTCATTGATCAGCAGATCGACGTCTCCGCCGGTGATGTTCCTGTCGCCCACGGACATGTCGAAGAAAAAGCCGTGTCCGATCTGGTTGAAGATACCGTAGCGCCCCGTATTGAGCGTGTCGAGTACCGCCGCGCGCGTCTCGCGCACCGAACCGGGATACAGTAGATCGTCGAACTCGTCGCGCGCGTTGTACGATTCGTACATCCTGACGACTTCCATGTCCGTGCAGGGAGTGATGACATTGTCGAAGAGTTCCTCGGCGTAATCGGCGCCGTCCAGGGTAATGTCGCCATAGATGTTCGTGAACAGAACTTCGGCTGCGAACAGGAACCTGTTGGCGAAGGCCGAACCCGCGGGTGTCATCTCCTGGACTATGACCTTGCTCGCAAAGGTAGCCGCCGCGGCGGCGTCGCTGACGGGCGCTCGACCAAAGCTTACGTCGTTGGCCATGTCGCAGTCGTCGCCAGGATTGAACAGACCCACGTTCGGTTCGCCGAAGGACGAATCACCATCGGCGTTCCAGTTGCCGTCCAGACAGGAAAAGTAGATGTCGGCCGGTATGTCTGTGGTCTCTTCCTCTCCGGCCGGGTAGAACGAGCTTGTAACGAAGCGGGCGGGTATGATGTCGCTATCGCCACCCATCAGCACATACTCGACGCCCCATCTCTCGTAGGCGTCCCGGATGAACATGCGGACCGTCTCCTGCAGGTCCACGCCGTTACGGTAATTCGCGACGATCCACTCGATGGTCTTGATGACAGCCGGCAATCCCTGGGCTGTACGGTGATCAGCCAGGGGCTGGAAAGCCGCAGCCATCTCTTCGTTGGTGATGATCAGATATGAGACCACGCTGCCGCTGAGACTGGGCGTCTTGCTGGGTGAGAAGCCCTTGTCCGCCGATTCGACGACAACGCCGTCCTCGCGCCGGTAACCGAACAGGGCCTCGGGGTTGTCGATCACGTTGCGAAGTTCCTGCTCGAGTCGCTGCCGCTCCCCCGGGACCTTGCGCTGCCGCACGGCCACGTCCTCGGGATTATAAGGGGTCATGCCGGACTGCAGCCGGATCTCGAAACTATCCAGAAACTCCAGTTCGCTCCAGGTGCCGTCGGAGGCCCGGGATGCGCGTAACGGATACACGGTCACGGTGACGAGACGGAAACCGCGATAGATCTGCGACCCTCCAAAGCGCCCCCAGGCCGCCGGGTACGTTGACGCTTCACGGGTGCCGTGAATGGCCTGTTCGCCCGCAACGTTCTCGCTGCTCATGTTCTTTCCGGCTACATGCAACGAGGTGGGGGGCCGCACGACATGCGTGGACAGGGGGACAACCTCCACACCGCCGACGACGACGTCCAGCGGCACCAGGAGATTGAACGAGCGCCCGGTCAGATCGGGCAGATCCGTATCGCCCAGACTATGAGTCCCTGGCAAAACGGGTATGACCGTGCCGTCCTGCGCATCGAACCAACTTAGATCCTGCGTATCGAATGCGCCTTGGTAAATGACGTCCCCGGCCGCGTTGGCTGTTGTCGCAACGACCGGCAACAACAGCGCCAGCGCCATTGACACTATAATAAGCAGCCGTGATGCGAAATTGAGAGATCTGAGCATGCTAAACCCCCGTTGACTGGAAACCGGAGCTTCCTGAAAACTAAATCTGTAATTTGTTGCTCTTGGAGCACTTGCCATCATAGGAACTACTGGTGCGTTGTAGAAGCCGGCCGTCGGCTTCTACCGACTCATATCCTTTTCGCCCAGCAAGCCTCCTGGCAAGTGTTATCTGGTGGGCGTCGCGCATCTTACGCAACGAAACTGCATTTTACGACAACTGACCGTCTCTGTCAATATCGTCCAAGACGACTTATCTGACCAGGGTCATTCGCCCTTGACGTTGTCCCGTCTCTGTTACCAGTCGATATAGATACACTCCACTGGCGGTCGAACGCCCCTCATCGTCCCTCCCCAGCCAGGTTACAGCGTGGGCTCCACCCTCCATGCGAGTCGAAAGCAGGGTCCGTACCCGCCGCCCCAGCACATCGTACACGTTCAGCGTCACTCGGCCCTCATAGTCGGACGGCAGTGTGAACGCGATGGTGGTCGACGGATTGAAGGGGTTCGGCACGTTCTGGGCCAATCCGAGGCGCAATGGAATGCCGGGATCCTCTACGGACGTGTTCGGGTCATACGGGGTCCAGACACCTGTTCTCATGACGTTGCCCTGGAACGTAGGCCACGGCATGGCCTCGGGATAGTAGGGCTGATTCAGTTCCCAGACGTGCAGGGAGAGATCCCATCCCGCGTAGACGAGATCGACGTCGCCGTCGTTGCCAATGTCGGCCAGGGTTGGCGTGGCGCGGACCGGACCGATCGTCGAGATGGGGAAGCCGTACAGGTCAGTGCCTGTGCTGCGGAAACCGTAGATCTTATTCGGCGAGGCGTCACTGCCGCCTCCAATTCCGAAAATGACGTCGGGAATTCCGTCGCCGGAAACATCGCCCACGATGGGAGACGATTCGGAATTGCCCTCGATATCACGCGGCCAACCGGGCAGCTCGTCGCCCGCGAGGGTATAGGCGTGCACTTGGCCGTTAAGCTTGTCTTCGACTTCCACGGCCACGATATCGAGAATACCATCATTGTCGAGATCACCCAGCGCAGGTGAAGGCGTAGCAAGACCGGCATCGGTCCCGGTGGCCGTCAGGGGCAGGGGATACGGGAGAACCGGCTCGCCGTACTGGTCGATGACGTGGAGCAGATCGTTCTCGGTGATGAACACGATCTCCAGGACTCCATCGTCGTCCATGTCCGCCACCGCGGGCGAGGTCAATGTCGGATTCCAGGCGCCTAGATCATAGGGCCAACCGGCGGCGTTGGATCCGTCGTTGCCCAGGGCGTACAGGGCGTCGTTGGTCCCGTCCGAATGACGGGTGCCGATGAGAACCTCAAGAGTCTGGTCACCATCGACGTCGACCAGGACGGGCGACCCGTATTGGTACCATTCGCTCGGTCGTATGTTGAAGACACCCTGTGTGGCGGAATTATGGTCGCCGTCGAGAAATTCCGTCCCGTCGTGGTGCCAGGCATACGTGTATCCGCGAACCGACGTGGCGACGATTTCGTTGTCGCCGTCATTGTCCAGGTCTCCCACCGCAGGTGTCGACCAGTTCCAGTCGTTGAGTGTTTGCGGCCATCCGTCAACGATCGAGCCGTCGCTCTCGAAGACATAGATCTGGTTGGTCGAACGGCACGACGCCACTATTTCCAGTCCGGGATCATCCGTCAGATCACCTAGCGTAACGCCGGCCGGCGTCCAGACCTCGCCGTTGCTGTGGAAGGGACCCTTTGTGTCCGGATCACCGTCGCCGTCGCGAACCTCCGTGCCGTCCTCATGCCAGGCATAGATTACATTGGCGGCGGTCACGATTTCCAGAGACCCATCCCCGTTGATGTCACCGACAGCCACGTGACTCGATGTCTCGGCGGTCATGGGCGCGGGGAAATTACCTGTGTCTTCGGGCGGCGTGTACAGGGATGACGGGAAAGACAAACGGCTCTCGTGTCGCGACTCCGTCACACTGGTCACCTTGTAGTAGTACTTCGTTAGCGGTTCGAGACCGGAATCCTGGAAAAGCGCCCCGGTGGTGGGGCGGCCGGTAATGCGCTCGTATCCGAAATTCGCACTCACCGAGCGATAGACGTGATAGCCGAGGATGTTGTCTTCGAACGCCGGAGTCCAGATCAGGTCGAGTTGACCATCGCCAGGAGCCGTTACATCCCCCATGGACACCTGATCGGGAACCAGCAGGTCGAAACTGTGAATCCACTCGCGGCCGTAGGCGTCCTCAATGTGCAACACGGCCTGGTAGGCGGCCTGGATGGAGAAGATGCTCAATATGACTTCATCGTCCTGCTGCACTTCCTGGAGGCGGCCGAGATCGGGCCAGGTCGTAGCGCCCTGGGTCACGTTGATTCCGAATATGTCCGTTTCCAGCCAGCCGGTCAGGCCCTGGACGGCACCGGACCCTTCGTTGCGAAGAGTCAGCCAGACCCTGATATCCTCGCCCCCTTCTATGACGCCATTACCGTTGCCGCTTGTGATGTCGGACGCGATCATCACGCCGGGTACGATTTCGGGGGCCAGGACTTCGAGCGTATAAGTCTCGTCGAAGGTCAGACCGCCATCGTTTGATGTGATGCGAAGCGGTACGCGTGTTCGATCGACAATGCTCGCGTCGAGATGCAACAGAAGGGGCGTATCGGCAGTGCCCCTCTCCCCGATCGACAGTGGCGGAGCCGAGCAGGATGTGATCAGCGGCGTAACACCGGTGAAAGTGCCGATCAGATCCACGGGGGTCGAAGACAGTGACGCCATGTCGCTATCATTGAAGAAATTCGGCAACAGCGCCACGGTCTCACCCGCATCGGGCAGTCCATCACCGTTGCCGAACGATCCGTTCGTTCCGTCGTCGATAACCGTGACGCCCTCGAGTCCGAGGAAATGATTCCCTGACGAATTGACCGTAAGCGTATCCGTGTAAACGTTGGAGTTCCGGGCCTCGACAGAGAGAACGGCTTCGCCGAACGAAGCGAGAGAGATATCCAGCATGATCTGCCCCACGGCATCTGTCGTTCCGACGACGTAGCAGTCATCACCCTTGGAGAGACACACCCTGGCATCGGCCAAGGGAGCGCCGGCACGCTCGACGGATACCGTCACCTGCTGTGAGCCGATCTGCAGCGAAGCGGGAGCCGTCACCGTCAGGGTGTCCGGTGTCGCTGTCCAAAGCCGCAGTGTGGGGTCGCCGATCAGGACGACGGTCAACATGGTCCATCGCTCGATGGTGTTTTCCTCGGCCGCGCCCAGGAAGGGCAACCGGCTCAAGGTCATCGCCTCGCCCGCGGTCATGGCATTCTGATCGAGCATGGCCTCATACAGGCTGTACTGGAAGAGCGTGGCGACGGACGGAAAGGCCGCACGCGAGGAGCCTATGGACAGCACCGCGCCGCCGCCGGCGCTTGTGATGAAGCGTTCGATGATCGAGTTGTGATCGAAGGCGGCCGAAGCGCAGTTTACATTGTTCAGAATGAAGTAATTGGGAGCATTGACCAGGTTGTACGCATCGCGCAGCACCAGCGAGCTGTCGCCGACCGACATGACATCGACGAAACCGTGTCCGATATGATTGACGAACCCGTACTGGCCGCTATCCATGGCCGTTAAAACATTGTTCTTGGTCTCGGGAAGCGATCCCGGCCACTCGGCATCGGCCTCATAATAGCGGTCATAAGTGACGAGCTTGCCGTCCACGAGTTGATCAATGATGGTCTCACTGTAGGTCGCCCCGTCCGTGACGATCTCCCCGCCCGGCTCATACTCGCTCGGCGACAGGACTTCGCTCATGAATAGAATACGTCCCAGGTAGTCCCCCACGGAATCCCGCTCGTAGGCCTTGATCTTCTCGATAAGGACCTGGGCGTCCGCGAGTGACTTCACGGGAGCCCGGCCCACGTGGAGTTCAGCGGCCAAATCGGCGCCGTCCCCGTTGGCCAGTCCTCCGAATGCCGGCTCACCGGGAATATCGTCCCTATCATCGTTCCAGTCACCGTCGAGGCCGCCGTAGTAGAGATCCACGGGGATTTCGCTACCTACGCCTGTGGGATAGAGACTGCTGTAGATCATCTTCGTGGGGATGAACTCGGCATCCGCGCCGATCAAGGTATAGCTGGTTCCCCAATTGACGTAGGCGTCCCGGAGAAATTCGCGAATCATTGCAGAGAGGCCATCGCTCGTGAAGTAGTTGTCGCGGATCCAGGAAATGCTTTTCACGACCGTGGGAATTCCACGGCTCGTCTTATAGTCGGCAAGATCCTGGAACACGCTCAACAGTTCGTCGGTGGTCACGATCACGTAGTCCACCGGAGACCCCTCCAGGGACGGCGCGTCCGTCGGCACGAATCCCGGCAGGTCGGATGCCGACGTCCGGATCGCGATTTCCGGATACAGGTCAAGGGAAGCGGGGTTGACAACGGCGGCCGTCAAATACGCTCGCCTTCGGTCAACACCCGGATGGGTTCCCCGCTGAGGCGTCACGACTCGCATATCATCCGGCTGGACATCGATACGAATATCGAAGGACGCCGTCCAGGATGCGCCGGTCCAGGCTCCGCCGTTCTCTGCGGCGACCCGCACAGGGTAGAGACGGACTGTAGCGATCGACCGCCCGTGCCAGACGTGCGTTCCCAACAGCTTTCCCCAGAGCGAGGGGAACTCGGTTGCGGAGCCGGGCGTCGATGCGGATACGATTTTGCCGCCTTCGGAAGAGAGAACCGGCGAGGCGACTGCCAGGGATGCGGACAGGTCTAACCGTTCCAACACGGCCGGAACGATCGTGGCTGAATGGGCTCGTGTATGAGGCGGAAGTACGATCCGTATGTCCCGGTAGGGAAGCTCGGGGCGATCCGTGTCATTGAGTCCGTGGAGGCCCTCCCAGCGGCATTCATACCCACGCGGTGAGGCTGTGATCTCCGGACGTCCCGATAGGGACACGCTCACATCAATGGCATCCACACTCGATCCGGCACCGGCGGCGACCCCTCCCATCAGGCCGGACAGGCCCATGATAAACGACAGAAGTCCGAGGCGTTGGAGCCTGGACTTGATCGAATTGGATTTAGTCACGAACCTGGCGTGGCGCCATGACGGTGACATTGGCATATCCTGGGTTGTCCTTCAAGCTGAGGTGTCCGGTTCACGACCGGGGCGAGATACACCCATGCTGCATGGTCTCCAACGATCCACGCGACCAACTGTGTAAAACCGTTGTTGAGAGCTAGAACATTGTACCACAAAACGGGTAGTTTTTCAATCTATGGAGTGGTCAGAGAAAACAAGTGAGCTGTTGGAGCCCGGGGACAACCAGGTTACGCGGGGAGCTTCACCGGCAGGGCCGGGCAGCAGGACGAGGCGGCGGGAGTGGGTCAAATTGCGTAAAACGATCCGATCACCCGTATTGCGGGCACTGGTACCGCTGCGCATGAGTTGTGCAACTTCGTGATCGGTAAGATAGATAGGCCGTCGATGGGGATCTTCATCCAGAACCGTAAGCACGTGGTCCAAGGTGTTGAAACCGATATCGGCCGATCCCGGGTCCAGGTGGGCATAGTTGACTCGATGCGTGCCGATGATCGCCGGTTCTCCCGCATGCCAGGCACTCTGGACGTGTTGGAGACAAATGGCGGCATGAAGAGCCGGATCTGCTGCCTGGGCGCCTTCAAGGCGGCAGTTTCGATTTAGATAGATCAAGCGACGCTCAGTCAGGTGTCGCCAGCTACGTTCACCGACCTTCCACAACCGGTCCCAAATCGACGCGCTCGGCTTGGTCAGGGACCGTTGTTCGCGCTTGGCCTGGACGATGCCCACACCCGCCTCGAACCACATCCGCTCACGAGTGCGATCCCAGGCGTAGTCGGGAGCGATCACCGAGTAGGCCCTGCGATCGAACAGGGACTCGAAGACCTCCAGGCCCTCTCCCAGCTCATCGACCAGCACGTCCGGATCACGGTCCAGGGAGAGTTCGAAAGACCTGTCCATACCTGGGAAAAACAGCAATCCCTCGCTGGCAGCCCGCTTGACTTCTTCGTTTGTCTTGACGGATTCGCGTCTATCATCGGGGTTGTAATGCCACAGGCCATGGTATTCGGGCCACCAGACACCGGCGCGAATTGCGTCCGCGACGACGACCCACAAATCCGGTCGACGATAATTATCAGGCAACTCTGGCAGAACGGCCCTCTGCCACGAGTCCCCTCCCGGCACAGGGTCGTAGGTCAGTGATCCCATGATGTAATTGGGCTGGATCACGGCCGGAAGTCCGTCCCGTCCCAGATGCGACTTTAGCAGACGCACCATCCGGTCCACGTCGGCGGCCGTTTCCAGTGTGGAATGGAGATAGATATCAGGGAAGACGCCCGGTTCGATGGCCGCAAGATCCACGAGATCGAGTTTCTCGATATCGGGTGTGAAACCGCAAAAGCCCCAGTCGTCGCTTTCAATGACGACGACGCGGGCCGTTGTCCAGTCGACCACGCTGCGGGGACGCAGGAACATGAACCCGGCAATAAGAATCAGGCCGAGGGCCGCCAAGCTCAGCAACGCAAACCATAAGCGGCCACTGAAAACAAACGTCCTACTCACACGGACTCGCGTTCATATCTGGCCCACCAGTAGTCACCGTATTCGATACCTTCGGTTGCGACACGCTCAGCCAAGTCTTTCACTTCCCGCGACAGGGTGCCCCTTGCATTCAGGAGCAAGGATATCACAGCGGAAGAATCGGGAGGATCGAATTGATTAGGCTGCTGCCCACTTGTCCAACCCGCCCCCCTTCGACCCGACGTCGTGTGCTTCACGAACTGTTCACGGAGCAACAGGCGTCCCCGCCACGGCACGATGCGTGCGAGTAGATCCTGGACCCTCCGGTAGATATCGGCTCGAGCTGGACTATGCATCGGCTGATCTTCGAAAATATAAAGACAGCCTTCCGGAGCCAGGCATTCAATCCAGGGGACCAACAATCGCTCCGCTGCCGAATCGTCCCACAAATGCTTCAGAAGGTTGGCGACAACCAGGATGCGGATACCCCTGAAAGGGGGATGTGCGGCGTCGGCCAATACGTCCAGGTCCTCAGCCTCGGAGAGAACCGGCCGACGATCCGCGGTCCACACGGAAGCGCCCGTATCACGCAAAATACTAGTGAATCGTCCATCGCCGCTGCCGAGTTCGACCACCGGACCGAACGACAGACGCGAAAGATCAGTCAGAAACGTGGCGGGAAGAGGATAAAACGACATGGTCCCGGTCGGTTCCTCGCTTGTCCTCCGGGGCGGGGGTTTTACCGGAGAGGTTTTGTACATTCGGGTGCTCGACGATATCCGTGGCCGAGGTGGCACCCGCAGCTGCGGCCGCCGAGACCACGCGCGACACCTTGTTGCGTTCAACCTGGATGTCGATGATCTCGGCCACTTGTCGTCGTCGACGATGGAAGGAGTCCTCGACCTTGTCATCCAAACCCAGAACGAAAAGAAGTTCACTGAAGAAGTCGAGCGCGGGCTTGGCCCCCTCGCGTCGCCGGCGTTCGCCCCAGATCTGGGCCGGCCACAGCCAGCAGGCCAGAGCCGGTAGTCCGAGCCAGGGTGTCGACAGGGAATCGGACAGGGCGAAAAGTACGGAGCCGGCGGTGATCAGCAACAACAGCTTCACGGTGCTGCTGGGCTGGAAACCGAGGCGCACGAGACGGTGGTGCAGGTGATAGTCGTCCGCTTCGAATATGGACGCCCGTTTGCGGGCCCGGCGGATTATGGTGGTCCCCGTATCCCAGATGGGAACGACCATTGGGGCGAGCAACAGCGTCAACGAGACGTTATTCTGTTGGCCCAGATGCAGCAGGAGACTCGCCAACGCCAACCCCATCCACATGCTGCCCGAATCGCCGAGGAAGATCTTGCGCTTGCTTACATTCCAGTAGAGAAACGCCAGGGAGGCGCCGCCGAGTGTCGATGCGAAGATCAGGGAAAAGAAATCCCCGATCACCAAGGCCACCGCGGCGATGCAGATGGTGGCCTTGGTGATCGG
>DAOVZQ010000125.1 GCA_030635025.1 bacterium | reverse complement strand
TTTTCATGGCCGAACAATTCCGATTCGAGCAGGGTCTCCGGAATGGCTGCGCAGTTGACCGCCACGAACGGGCCTTTGGCACGCTTGCTGGCATCGTGCACGGCGCGCGCGACAACTTCCTTGCCCGCCCCGCTCTCCCCGCGAATCATGATCGTGGCATCGCTCGGCGCGACCTTGCCGATCATCTCGCGCAATGCGGCCATGGCCGGACTGCCCCCGAGTAGCGATCGGGCGCCGGTCAATTCTCGCACCTCACGGCGCAGGGCGCGGTTCTCGCGCTGGAGGCTGCGCCCGGCGAGAGCGCGCTCCACGGCCAGCTTCACCTCCGCCGTCTTCCAGGGCTTTTTGATGTAGGTGTAGGCGCCGCGCTGCATGGCCTCGACGGCCGTCTCGTACTCGGCGTAGGCGGTGATCATGATCACCGGCGTGTCGGGGTTGTCGGCCTTGACCGTGTCGATGATCATCATGCCGTCGACCGGCGTCATGCGCAGGTCGGTCAGGACCAGGTCGAAGGCCTGTTCGGCCAGAGCCTTGAGAGCCGCCTCGCCGTCGGACTGCTCCACGATCTCGTGCCCCTCCCCTTCCAGCTGGAAGCGCAGCAGCTGCGTGTTCCGTTGCTCGTCGTCCACGACCAGAATGCGGGCCATATCACTTTCCCTCTCGATGTAGGGGTAGACGCACCTCGGCCACCGCGCCGGAACCGTCGTCCCGATCACGCAGGCTCATGACGCCGCCGTGGTCCTTCACGACCTGACGCACCACCGCCAGACCGAGTCCGCTGCCCTTCTCCTTGGTGGTCCGGAAGGGTTCGAAGGCTTCGTCCTCGCTCAAGCCGCCCAGGCCGGTCCCCTCGTCCACTACTTGCAGGACGGCTTCGCTCTTATCGGTCGTCAGCCGCACGTCGATCCGACCGCCGTCGGGCATGGCGTCGCGGGCGTTGAGCAGCAGGTTGAGCAAGACCTGTTGCAGACTGGGACTGTCACCGACGATCGTCAACGGACCACCTGACGAATCGACTGTCAAAGTAACGTTCGCCCGGGACAGTTCCTGCTCGGCCATCTGTGCCGAGCGCTGCACGAGGCGATCGAACGCCAAGGGCTCGAGCTCGCTGCCGGCCCCGGCCGTTCCGAACGTGAGGTAGCGCGTGAGGATACGGTCCAGGCGATCCACTTCTTCGGGAATGTAGTCGAGGGTGGGCATATCGACGCCCAGCTCGCGCAGCTTGCCGGCGTGGAGTTCACCCGCGCCGCGAATGATACCGAGCGGGTTGCGGATCTCGTGGGCGATGCCGGCGGTCATCCGTCCCATCATGGCCAGGTTCTCCTGACGGATCATCTCGGCGCGCGCGCGGGCCAGAGACCGCTGCTGCCGCGTGAGCAGCACCGCCATGAGGCTCAGAAACGCCAAAACGATGGCGCCGGTGGCCCAGGCCGCCCGACGCAGATTGGCCAGGGCGCCGAGAAAATCGGCCTCGGCCTCGGCGGTTACCACACCGGCCACCCGGCCGGTGGAATCCCACACCGGTGCGTGGGCACTCTTCTGCATCACGTCGCCGGCGCGGTACAATCGACTCGGTGCCGTGAACCCCTCACGCGCCAAAGCGACCGCCGCCGGATCCAGATCCCAGTACACGTTCACATCGCCCTTGTTCAAACGCCGCACCGCCGAGACGACCACGAAGCCGTCCTTGTCGCAGACGGTCAGCTCGGACAGGTCGTTCTCGCGCCGTACCTGCTCCAGGCGCGAGCGGAGCCACATGAAGTCCAGAGATTCCTGGGGATCGAAACTCCAAACGGCGAGCGAGTCGCCGTCGACCAGGTATGATGCGGTGATCGCCACGCCGGCCAGACGCGCGCCCAGCGCCTCGTCGAGACTGTCGCGGGATTCACGATAGAGGTGGGACAGGGACAGGACGACGGCCAGCAGGATCGCCACATAGGCGGCCGCGCCCGTCCACATGCGACGGTGCATTCCCTGGGTGGCTTCCGGCTCCATCAGTCGGGCGTCCCTTCACGTGCGGCGGCCTGTTCTCTGGCATGATAGCTCGAACGGACCAGCGGTCCCGACTCCACCCACGGCAGCCCCATCTCGCGACCGGCGCGGGCGAACATCTCGAACTCGTCGGGTTCGTAGAAGCGCACCACCTCGTGGTGGCGCGGCGTCGGCTGAAGATACTGTCCGATGGTCATGATGTCGACGTCTTGGTCGCGGCAGGATCGCATCACGTCGAGGACCTCGTCGGTGGGCTCGCCGAGGCCGAGCATGAGTCCGGTTTTCACCTTCATGCGGTGCGGGCTCGCATCGGCCCATTGACGCGCGGCACGCAACACCGTCAGCGACCGTTTATGGTCCGCCTGCGGGCGGACCACGGGATCGAGCCGCGGCACGGTCTCGAGATTATGCGCGAACACGTCCGGCGCCGCCGCGAGAACCTTGTGCAGTTGCGTGGGCTGGCCCATAAAGTCGGGCGTGAGCACTTCCACGCCGCAGCCTGGATTGAGCCGTCGAATCCAGCGGATGGTAGCGGCGAAATGAGCCGAACCACCGTCGGGATGCTCATCACGATTGACCGAGGTGATCACGGCGAACTTCAGGCCGAGGTGACGGACGGCTTCGGCCACGCGCCGCTGCTCCTCAGGCTCGAGCTGCGCCGCCGGCCCCGTCTTCACGTTGCAGAAGGCGCATTTGCGCGAGCACACGTCGCCCATGATCATGAATGTGGCGGTGCGGCTGGCAAAACATTCGCCCCGATTCGGGCAGTTGCCGCTCTCGCAGATGGTGTTCAGTCCCGCTGTGCGTAGCAGCGACTTCACTTCCTGGTAGGCGTCGCCGCCCTTGCTCGGAGCCTTGAGCCAGGCGGGCTTGACCAGATGATTCCGCCTGACGCTGCGGATGCGACCGTCGCCCGACACGTCTACGCCTCCTCCGCGGATGCGGCCGCGGCCTGCTCGGCCAGCGTGAAGGGGCCGACGGCCTTGAAATTGCCGTCCTCGAAAACCACGCGACAGCATTCCACATCGGCGTCGTGCTCGAAGAACAGCAGAAAATTCTCCTCGGCGGCGCGGCTGAGAAAGTTGCGCTTCTCGTCGAGAGTAAGCAGCGGGTTGAGATCGTAACCCATGATCCAGGGTACACGCACCTGGCTGACCAGCGGAATCAGGTCGGCGCAATAGACGACCACGCCCTGGCCCGTGTTGAACTCCACCAGCTGTTGACCCGAAGTATGACCGTTCACGGGGAAGACACGCACACCGGGAATGATCTCGCGCGCGCCATCCACCAACTCGAGTAGACCGGCGTCTTCGAGCGGATGGAAATCGTCCGGACGGAAGCTCGCCTTGTCGCGGTCGGTGGGCTTGTGGGCCCAGCGCCAGTGCTTCTCCTGCACCCAGTGCTTGGCGTTGGGGAACATGGGCTCCAACTTGCCGTCCACCTCGCGGATAGTGCCGCCGCAGTGATCGAAGTGAAGATGCGTGAGCACAACATCGGTGATCGCGTCGACCGACACGCCCGCGGCCGCCATCTCGCCCACCATGTGACCCTGGCCTCGCTCCATGGCGAAGATCTTCTTGTGCTTCTCTTCCCAGCGGTCGCCGATACCCGTATCGACCAGAATGCGGCGGTCGCCGTGCTCCACCAACAGGCAGCGCAGGGTCATGGCGATGCGGTTCAGTTCGTCCGGCTCGTGATGCTTGGCCCACATGACCCGCGGCACGACGCCGAACATGGCGCCACCGTCCAGCCGGAAGTCGCCGTCGGTGAAGGCGCGAAAAGTCCAGTCACCCAATTGCATATCGTCTCCTGCTCTCGGTGGTCATGGCTGCGGAATGGTGCACAGCTTAGCGTTGATGGGGCGGTGGGGCAAGATCGGGTCGGGGGGTGTGGGGTTTGCTGGGAAAAGATGAATTCCTTCTCCTGGGTGTCCCACGTGGGACCCCTTAAGCTACATTTCATGAGGATTCACTGGAAGGAGAGTCCGATTCCCACAGAAAACCGTAATCGCACCGATCCCTCGAGTTCACAGAAGAGCGCCCGACGTCAAGCCAGGATGACACACACGACACCCGCCCAACTCGCTGTACACAACAATTTCACCACTTCGATCAATACGATGAAGCGCAGCTTGCTACGCAGCATTTATTATCTGGGAGTCATCAAGGAACAAGGGATCTACAAGACTCTGGGATATTCAACCATCACAGAATATGCCGCCAAGGAAGCCGGCCTTGGCCTCAGGCACTGCAAATCTTTCTTGGCAATGAGCCGCAAGCTGAACGATCTGCCGGAAACCAGCAATCGAATCGAATCCGGGCACCTCACATGGCGTCAAGCCGAAGAGATCTGCCGTATCGCCACCTCGGAAACCGAAAGCACATGGATCGAAACCGCCGCCACCCACTCCGTGCGCGAACTCGAAGCCGCTGTCCGCAATGCGAAGATCACTGCAGGCGTACCTCCAACACCTTCAGGTCCCACATCCGTGACGCCCCATCCCTCCATACCAGTTCTCGATACCAAGCCCCCGGCCAAACCGATGCCTTCCAGCATCCCCCACTACATGACCCTTAAACTCACTTCGGAACAGCTTATGATCTGGGAAAGCTGGCTCTCTCACGTCCGTCGTCGGGACACAACTGCCACAAAAGAGACTTTTCTCTGCGATGCCTTGATTCAGCACGGCGATGCCGGTGAGCATGTCCTCCGTACCGTGATCCATAGCTGCCCCAAATGCGGAGTTGCCGCCCTACCTACAAGCCGTGGAGATTGTGAAGCACCGAGAGCCCTCCTCGAAAGGGCCCAATGCGACGGTGAGATCCAGCACATCGATGGCCGTCTCACTCGGATCATCGCTCCTCGTATGCGCCGCCGTGTGCTGGCGCGTGATGGTCATCGTTGCTGCGCGAAGGACTGTCTCCATACAAGCCACCTGGAGATCCATCACATTAAGCCCGTCGCCTCAGGCGGTACGACTATTACCGAAAACCTGGTTACCCTTTGCTCAAGATGTCATCGGGCATTGCATGAAGGTGAGCGAAACCTGGAAGAAATGATCAGGAAGGCGCCCTGAAGTCGGCGCCCATAAAAAGGTCCCACGTGGGACCCCAATTTATATATTTCGTTCGACTCGCCCTGCGTAGACCATCAAAACAACCGCATAGATCAAACACCTGAGTACAGCATGTGATCAACATGCCCGGCAAAAATGACTCCGGGCCCCGGCATCGCGATATAACGGATTTGCCGGACTCGCTAGTTGGGGCGGCATACCTCAAGCAACAACATGCCTCCCCATAGCCCCAGCCATCGCCCGCAACTGATCCATCAGCTCTCGAAACCCATCCGGCGTCAAGCTCTGCGCCCCATCGGACATGGCCTCTTCAGGACGCGGATGAACCTCAACAATGATCCCGTCGGCCCCCGCGGCCAGCGCCGCGCGCGACAGGGCCGGCACATAGGCCCGCACACCGGCGGCGTGACTCGGATCAACCACCACTGGCAGGTGACTCTGTGACTTGATGACCGCCACCGCCGAGATATCGCATGTATTCCGTGTCGCCGTCTCGAAGGTGCGGATTCCGCGCTCGCAGAGAATAACCTGGCTGTTCCCGTTGGCCAAAATGTACTCGGCCGCCAGCAGCAGTTCCTCGATGGTCGACATCATGCCGCGCTTGAGCATTACCGGCACACGCACCTTGCCTACCGCCTCTAGCAGCGCGTAGTTCTGCATATTGCGCGTGCCGATCTGCAGGATGTCCGCGTAGCGACAGACCAGCGGCACCTGCTCGGGCGCCATGACCTCGGTGATGACTTTCAGGCCCGTGTCTTCACCAGCCATCCGCATGATACGCAGCCCCTCCTCGCCCAGCCCCATGAAACTGTAGGGCGAGGTACGCGGCTTGAAGGCACCGCCGCGCAACACGCGCGCGCCTCCGGACTTCACCTCGCGGGCCGTTTCGAGAATCTGTTCTTCCGACTCCACCGCGCAAGGCCCGGCCATCACCACGAACTCAGGCCCGCCGATGGCGAAGTCGCCCAGGCTGATAACGGTGGGATCGGCACGAAATTCGCGGTGGACCAGCTTGAAGGCGCGCGACAGCGGGGCGATCTGCTCTACGCCGTCGAGTCCGGCCAGGGGTGCCAAGTCCTCTTCGCCGGCGCCACCCACAACACCGATCACCGTACGGTTCGCACCACGAGAAGGCCGCGCTGAAAAGCCCATCGCCTCTACGCGCTGGATCACATGTCCGATCTGGGCAACGGTCGCGTTTTCGATCATCTCGATGATCATGTCTTGGCCTCCATGGCGGCTGCGACGCCACCGAGATAGGTATGTACCGCACCGGGAGCGTCGGCCCCCGCCTCTTCAATGATTTTCACCAATGCGCTGCCGATGATGACGCCGTCGGCCGAAGCCGCCGCGTCCCGCGCCTGCTCGGGAGTCGACACTCCGAACCCCACGTAGGCCGGCAAGTCTGTCACCGCACTCGCCCGTGCCACCAGCGACGGCACTGTCGCCTCGACATCCAAGGCGGCGCCGGTCACTCCCGTCAACGAGACGAGATAGAGAAAGCCGCTCGCCGAGAGCGCGATCTCACGGGCGCGATCGGGGTCAGTCGTGGGCGCCATGAGCGCCACCAGGTCGAGATCGTGCGCCGCGAGATCAGCCCGCACCGCGTGAGACTCCTCCAACGGCACGTCCGGCAGTATGACTCCGCCAACGCCTGCGTCTGCGGCCGCAGTGGCGAAATCGGCCACCCCAAACCGCAGGACAGGATTGAGATAACTCATCACCACAGGTGTAATGCCGGTCTCGACCACGGCCTTGGTGATAAGCTCGAGCGCCCGCCGTAAGGTCATGCCGCCGGCCAACGCCGCGTGGCTCGACTTCTGTATGAGCGGCCCGTCGGCAACCGGATCCGAGAACGGAATGCCCACTTCCACGACACGGCACCCCGCATCGGCGGCGGCCCGGATCAAGTCGAGGAAGGTCGCCTCGTCGGGATAGCCCGCCGTGAAAAAAGGTGCCAGGGCCTTGCGGCCATCATCGCGCAAGGCGCGCGTGATCGTTTCGAGTCTCATGCGTCCCCTCCCACGATACCGCCCAGGTCCTTGTCTCCGCGGCCGGACAGGTTGATCAGGAT
>DAOVZQ010000474.1 GCA_030635025.1 bacterium | reverse complement strand
GGCCACCGCTTGCTGGCCCAGCGTGCGCCGGGGGCCAGGCCGATTCGGAAGGTCTTGTCCCGCGGCGGACGGCGGTGTAGTAAAGGGGGACGCGGCGCTGTGTGCTCGTGTGGCATGGTGTCGGATAACGCGACGAAGCGGTCGAGCAGGGTGCGGTCCAGGTCGACGGGACGACTGCCGGTCGTTCGACCGCCGGAGCGGATCAAGGCCAGCCGGGACCGTGTATCCTTCCGGATGCGGGCGTCGGGGCGGCGCCCCATCAACATCGTGAGCAGGTGGCTGCGCAGCACGCCGTGGGCGTCCAGGATCCGGTCGGGGCCGTGCTGCCGCAGGGTCCGCGACAGTCGCCAAAGCGAGGGGAGGCCGCCTACGGGGAGGGGCGCCACTTCGTCGATGCCTTCGAAGCGTTCGGCCAGGGCTGCGAAGCGGGCCTTGGTGACCAGCGTGATCCGGGTATCGGGATCGGCCGCGAGACCGGACGCGAACCAGCCGCAGAGGCAGAGATCGCCAAGGGCGCCGAAGCGGATGATCAGGGTCCTTTGCAAGCGGTCCTCCGGCGAGTCGAGCGAATGGGGTTGATCTTCGGGACAATCCTATCGTCATGCAAGCGTAGCAGGCAGTTGCAGGGTGTCAAGGAAGGGGCTATGCTCCCGGCCGTCCCGGTCCGACTGGAGTTGATGGTGTTCGAGCTCATTCTATTGATGTGTCTGATGTTCGTCTCGGCCGGTTTTTCCGGAACCGAGACGGCCCTGTTCTCATTGCCGGAAGCCGACCTGGCGGAGATGCGCAAGGGACCCGACAAGGGGGGGCGCCGGGTGGCGGAGCTCATGTCGCGCCCTCCGCGCCTGTTGGCGGCCCTGCTGATCGGCAACCTTCTGGTCAACACCATCGCCAGCGTGCTGGCCACTTCGCTGTTGGTTCAGCGCATGGGGCCTCGCGGCCTGGTAGTGGCCGTGCCGGTCATGACCGTGGCCATCCTGCTCGCCGGCGAAATTACACCCAAGCTGGTGGCGTTGCGATATCCGCGCCGTCTGGCCCTGATCGCCCGTTTGCCCGTTACGCTCTGGTTGATGCTCAACCGGCCCCTGCTGCACGTGATCGACCGCGCGGGAGAGGGACTGCTTTCGCGTCTGCCGTTCGAACGAACCGGAAGCCGCAACCTCAGCATTCAGGAGCTGGTGGCGGCCACCGGCCTGGCGGTCCAGGACGCCTCCTTGACCGAGACCGAAGGGCGTTTCGTCTCCCGTCTCCTGTTGCTGGAAGACCTGGATGTTCGGGAGATCATGACGCCGCGCACCGATGCGGTGACCCTGGACATCGAGGCTGACCGCGCCGACATCCTGGACCTGGCGGCCCGCCGCGGCTTCAACCGCTATCCCGTCATGGACGGCGAGGCGCCGAGGCCCTGCGGCGTGTGTCATTTGAAGGACCTCCTGACCGATGTCGACGCTACCGCGCCCGCCCGCCGCCTGCAACGCGATCCCATCTTCGTCCCCGAATCGAAATCGGTGGCCGAACTGCTCAACGAGTTCCGCCAGGGGGGGCTGCACATGGCGTTCGTAGTGGACGAACACGGAGACTTCACGGGTCTGGTCACATTGGAGGATTGTATCGAGGCGCTCACCGGACCTTGGCGGGACGAGTCCGACACGGGCTCGGCCGATGTGCTCCCGTTGGCCGATCGCAGTTGGTTGGCTTCGGGCAGAGCCGACCTGCGGCGGGTCAACGAGGTTTGTGGATCCCAGATCTCCCCGTCTCATGATTACGTCACGTTGGCCGGCTACGTCATGGCGCTGTTGGGTGACATCCCCCATTGCGGCGCCAGCGTTATCGAGGACGGCTACAGCTTCACGGTTCGGGAGATGGATGGTAACCGCGTCGTACGCATCAGTGTACAGCGAGTCGATCCGGACTCAGAGCAGGGGGGGCCATCATGACCGGCCTGGCCAGCCCACTCTCCTGGGACGTAGTGATTATGGTGACGGCGATCTGCCTGCTGGGCTCGGCCTTTTTCTCGGGTGTCGAGACGGGGTTGATGAGTGCGAGCCGTATCCGGTTGCGCTTCATGTCACTGCGTCGCGAAGACACGCGCGTCGGTCGTCTCACTCATCTGCTCGATCGTATAGAGGCGCCCATCCTCAACTGTCTGATCGGAACGAATCTGTTCAACGTGCTGGGCAGCGCCGTACTCACCGTCGCCTTCACGGCCCGGTATTCCCGGCATGGTGAAGCCATGGCCGTCGTGGTCGGTTCGTTGCTGATCATATCCCTGGGGGAGATTCTGCCCAAGCTCCTGTACCGCGAGTTTCCCGAGCGGCTCACCTTGTCGTCCCTGCTGATCCTGCGGGCGTCGATGATTCTCTTCGCGCCTGTTCGATGGATTTTGCTCGGCTACTCGCGCCTGCTGCATGCCGTGTTGCCCGGTCGAGGAGCCGGTGAAAGACGGACTCTGGGACGCGAGGCCATGGCCGCCCTGCTCTTTTCCCATCCGACCGCCGGCCAGGACAGGCGTTTCACCGAGTTGCTGGACCGTTGTCTCGAGTTGGCCGATCTGAACCAGGTGGCCATCATGACGCCGTGGCCCCGGGTGTGCCGGGTAGCGCAAGACGCGACCCTGGACGCGGCTCGTACCGCCGCGGCCGTCTCGGGATTCAGCCGTCTACCCGTCCAGGAACCGCAAACGGATCGCGTTCTCGGTTGGGTGCTGGCCCGCGACCTGCTCTTCGTGAATGAGGACGAGGCCTGGGATGGGATTCCGCATACCTTGATTCGTACGTG
>DAOVZQ010000038.1 GCA_030635025.1 bacterium | reverse complement strand
TTGATGATCTTGTCGAGTTTGGCGTCGAGATCCGTGGTGTCGGTCGATTGAGCGGCGGCCAAGGGGGCCACGACGAGCATGAACACGCAAAAGAGCAGCAATGTGCGCATGGGCGTTCCTTTCGGGGGTGACGATGGGACGTCATGATGGACCAACCCGGCGCGCGCCGTCAAGACGACGTGAAAAGGGGCGGGCCGATGGGCCCGCCCCTTGTTCTCACGGTGCGAGTCAGTGCGTGTCGCAGGTCTCCAGGTTGGCGCCCGCATCGTATGTCAATCCCGTGCCGGTCACATCGTCCACGCAGAACGTGAACGTGATGGGCGGCTTGGCCGCCTTGGGGCTGGTGAGATCGGCGATACCGTCGGCGCCCGTCACGGCGCTGTCGACGCCGGGGATGAGGCCCGTGAAGGTGCCGCTGACCGTTGCGCCCACGACCGGAGCACCCACGTCATCCACCACCAGCACCGCCGCGTGGCCGTACTCCTTGTTGCGGATCACGGTGGTGGTCAGGGTGATCGACTGCACGTGCACCGGTGTGGTTGCGCCGCCCTGGGGCGTGGCCGAGACCTCGGCGCTGTCTGACGACTCGTTGCCGGTCAGGTCGCTGGCGGTCACCACATAGTAGTAGGTCGTGCCGTTGGCGACGGTGTTGTCGGTATAGGCGCTGGCCGACAGCAACGTGCCGTTGAGGGCCGAGTAGGGTCCGCCCGTGCTGGTGGCGCGATAGACGGTGTAGCCGTCCAGGTCGCCTTCGCCGTTGTCGCTCCAGTCCAGGTCGACGAAGCCGTCGCCCGCGGTCGGCGCGAGGCCGGTCGGTGCGACCGGGGGTGTGACGTCGCCGCCACCGCCGATGAAGGTCTGGTTCTCGTTGACCGAACCGTCGGTCTTGCCCAGCCCCCCTTCCCAGTAGAAGTCGGCATATTCGGATCCGGAACCGGCGAGCTGCAGGGACGTGCGTCGCGGCGCGTCGGCGGGTTCGGCGATGCCGATGTCGGTGGAGGTCATGCCGTCGGCGGGTCCGCCGATCGCCGTGAACGCGCCTTCGTAGCTCAGGAATTGAACGACGCCTCCCTGGGCATCGACCAGGGCCAGGCCGTCGGGACTGCCGTTCTGCATGCCGACCATCTCGAAGTCCAGCGTGCCGTAGCCCGCCTGCTGGTCGGCCAGGACGCCGGCGAGGGCAACCGTGTCGTAGATGCCGCCGTCTGCTCCGTTGTAGCCGTAGATCGTCCAGCCGGCGAGGTCGGTTCCGGCCGGGCCGGCCACCTCGACGAACTCGTTCTTGTCGGCTCCGTCGTTGTCGTAATGGAACTCGTTGATCCAGACCGCGACGGGGGGCTGGACGCCGCCCTCGGGCGTGGCCGAGGCCTCGCCACCCTGGTCGGATTCATTGCCGGATGTGTCGGTGGCGCTCACCACATAGTAGTAGGTGACACCATTGGTGACGGTGCCGTCGCCGTAGTCGCTGGCGGTCAACAAGGACCCATTGAGAGCCGTGTAGGGACCGCCCGACGAGGTGGCTCGGTAGACGGTGTAGCCCGACAGGTCGGTCTCGCCGTTGTCGTCCCAGTCCAGGGTCACGACGCCGTCGCCGCCGACGGCCGCCAGGCCGGTGGGTGCCGCGGGAGGCGTGGTATCGCCGCCGCCGCAGATATCATTGTGAAGACAGTCAACCCACTCGGGATGATCGATGAACGGGTTGCGATTGCCCTGTCCCGCATAGACGGCTTCGTTGCGGGCGAGTTCCTTGTCGTCGACGGGGTCGTCGATATGCCATTGCAGCAGGGCGGTCAGCGAACCCATGTAGGCGGTCGATTCGTTGCTGCCGGTATTGGAGTTTTCGATCAGGGTCAGGTTGTCGGTGAGGATCAGGTCCGGCTCGTCGTGGCCGGTGACGCCGTGCGTGCCGCCCTCGTAGCGGATGTCCAGGTAGAGCAGGGCGCGGGCCACGTCGCCGCGCCGGTCCCACCAGGTCTCCCAGTAGGTCACGTCGTACCAGTTGGACCAGCCGGGATAAACACCCAGGCCGCCGCCGACGCCGTCGTTCACTTCGGTCGGTTTTTCGGTCGTGCCGCTGCCGCCGACGGTGGAGTAAGGCTTGTTGCCGCGCGACGAATTGTAGCTGTCGTTGCAGAGGAAAAGGTGATGACAGTCGGTGTACGGATAGTTCGAAGTGAGGTCGCTGGGGAAGCCGTAGCTGGACGGCCAGGTATGCTCACGGTTGTAGTCGGTGTTGCCCTCGCCGTACTTGGGATAGCTGGCGTTGAGGTACACGTCTAGGATCCGGCCGGAGTCGTTGGGGTCCTCGTCGGCGAGTTCGAGCACATTCCAGGTGTCGGTCGCCGTGGATGTGTACGGGACTTTCGTATGGTCGTCGATCGCCTCGTGCAGGGAGGCGCGCAGGCTGGCCGCGGTGGACGCATCCACGTCGTCGTAGTAGCCCGGCGGAATACTCTTGAGACCCAACTCGAGCAGGGTGTATCCCGACTCGGTCGGTTCGTAGGGCTGGTCTTCGGAGCAGCCCGCGAAGAGCAGCAAACCGAGTGTGAGCAGGATGAGTGTGGGAATCCAGGCGTTGCGACGCATCGTGCGACCTCCTGTCGGCGAGGGGAGGGGCCCGTCTCGGGAGTTGCCGGGGCGGGGAATTCCCGGGAGGCTAGCAAGAAGACGCCGAAACGGTCCAGCACAATACTGACAACACCAATTCTATCGTAGTGGCGATTCCGATTCCGCCAACGCCCACAGCAGCGCCGCCACGACCGCCACGTTCCGCTGCAGGTCGGCGGGATCCACCTTGTCGATGGTGTCGGACGGGCCGTGATGATAGTCGAAGTAACCCTCGTTGTCGGTGCGATGGCCGATCAGCGGCACGCCGGCCTTGGCCAAGAACGAGATGTCGACGCCGCCCCAACCCGCCGAAACCGATGAAGCACCCATGGACTCCAACGGCGCCGCCAACTCGGCCAGCTTGGCGATGGACAGGGAGTCTCCACTCACGGTGAAGCCGCGCGGCGGGAAGGCGCCCGAGTCGGACTCGATGGCCGCCACGTGGTTCGCCAGCTCGTCGGCATGGTCGGCTGCGTATGCCTTGCCGCCGGTCTGGGTCATTTCCTCGTCGGCGAAAAGGACCACGCGGATGGTGCGGCGCGGTTGCAGGCCCATGCGGTGCAACAGGGCTGTCGCTTCCATGGCGATCACGCAGCCGGCGCCGTCGTCGTGGGCGCCGCAGCCCGCGTCCCATGAGTCGAAGTGACCCGAGACCACCACGATTTCCTCCGGGCTTTCGCGTCCCGGCAGCTCGCCGACCACGTTGGACGACAGGACGTCGTCGTGCCACTTGGCCTCCATCTCCAGACGAACACGTACGGGCAGGCCGCGATCGAACTGTCGATGCAGCCGGGCCGCGTCCTCTACGGCCAGGGCGGCGGCGGGGATGCGGGGGATGGTGTCGCCCTCGTCGTAGCTCATGACGCCCGTGTGCGGCGTGCAGTCGCGGGCCGGCGTGACCGAGCGGATCAGGCTGCCCACAGCGCCATGCCTGGCTGCGGCGATGGCGCCTTGTGTGCGGTAGCGCACCGTGCGCCCGTAACCGTCCCAGGGTGCATCGAACAGGACGAAGCGACCCGCGGCCTCGTCGGCTCGGGCTTCGAGTTCGTCGAAATCGCTTACGACCAGCACGTCGGCCTCTATCCCTCCCGGCGGGGTACCCACGCTGCCTCCCAGTCCGATCATGGTCAGCCGCGACGGGTGAGGCTCGAGCAGCCAGGCCGACTCGTCGCCCCGCACCCAATGGGGGACCGTCACCGGTTCGCGTCGCACGTTGGCCAATCCCGCGTCGGTCATCCGTTCCAGCGCCCACTCGACTGCCAACTCGTAATTGGCCGAACCGCTCAGGCGCGGGCCGGCCACGTCGCACAGCTCTTCCAGCAAGGCGTAGGCGGAGCTGTCGGCCAGGGCCGCGTCGATAACCTGGTCCATAACGACGGGGACGGGTTCGGACGAAGCAGCGAACAGGGGCGCGGCGAGTGCGAGTGTCAGCACGAGGGCGAGGGTGCGGATCATGGGGACCTCCGGGTCAGCTCAGGGTGACCAGCAATATACCGCAGATCGCCAGGGTGGCGGCGACGAATTTGCGCCGGGTGAAGGCTTCGTGCAGGAAGATCGAGGCCAGGACCAGTACGAAGATGGTACTGGTCTGGTTGAGAATCGCGGCGATGCCGGCGTCGGTGTATTTCATGCCGGCCAGCCAGAACAGGAGAGAGAAATAGGAACCGAAAATTGTGGCCGGCAGGGCGAAACGCCAATCGCGACTGGGCTTGAAGGCGTTCAGGTACTTCCGCCGTTTCGGTGAGAGCAGCGCCACCGGCACCATGAAGGCCAGGGCGCCCAGTTGCCGTACCGTGGTGGCCCAGAGGATCGGCACGTCGTCGAGCACCGATTTGGCGATCACTACGCCGAAGGACAGGGCGACCATCGACCCCACCGCCCACATCACGCCCCTGACCTGGGTGCGACGGTCCTGACCCTCGGGCGGTTCGATCCGCGAGGCCAGTAATACGCCCCCGAGGATCAGCACCATGCTCAACATGTGCAGCACCGACAGTCGTTCGCCGAGCAGCAAGAAGGCGAAGGCCACCACCAGCGGCGAGTACAGGCAATCGATGATGGCGCTGACGCCGGCGCCGATGATGTTCAGTCCCTTGTGGAACATGGTGTCGGCCAGGCCGATGGCGATCACGCCGCTTACGAACAGGGTGAGGTACACATGCAGAGGTACGTCAGCCCGGTATAGCCCCTGTCCCGCGGCCAGGGTCGTTGCGACCAGCAGCACGGAACTCACGCCGACCCGGAACAGGTTCAGCGCGAAGGGCGAGTATGTTTCGCCCGACCGTTTGATGAAGATGACCGCTACGGCCCACACGATCGCGCAGGCCAGCGCGAAGAATTCACCCATCCGTGCATCCTATGACAAAGTCGATCCGTACTTGTGTTTGCGGTTCGTTACCGGAACAATGGTCCCAGGGCCGCAGGACTTCAACCCCGGAGGATGAATATGCCCATCCAGTATAGTGCTCCGTTACAACGTGCCTGGGCGCGCATGAAGTCGATGCTCTTTCGACCTTTCAATCTCGAGGTCTGGTTCGTTCTGGGGTTTACGGCCTGGTTGGCCCGCCTTTGGGACAACGCGGGTATGGGCAGCAGCAATAAATGGCGTAACGGAATCAACTTCAGGGATGACGACGCGGACTATATCTTCCGCGGCGATTTCGACCAATGGGACACCGGCAATTTCGACTGGTGGGGGCTCGGCGGTCTGGAAGCCGGCATCATCCTGATGCTGATCTTCTTCGGCATCGCCTTCGCGGTGCTGCTGGCCTGGCTCAGTTCCCGCGGCGAGTTCATGTTCCTGGACAACGTGGTCCACAAGCGCGCCAAGGTTTCACAGCCCTGGCGCGAATACGGCGCGCAGGCGGATTCGCTGTTCCTGTGGCGGATCGGTGTACAGATCGTCGCCGGTATCGTGGCCATCGCCCTGCTATTGCCCGGCCTGTTCATGATCCTGCCCATCGCCGAGGGAGGCCTCTGGCGCGGTATCGGTGTTTTCGGCGCGGTCATGTTGGCCCTGTTGGGCATGGGGCTGGGGATCGTCGCCACGTTGGTCAGCTTCTGGACCGATCAGTTCGTCGTACCGATCATGTATCTCCGCCGTTTGAACATTCTGGACGGCTGGCGTGTCTTCCTACCCGTACTGCACACGCGGATCGTGCCCTTGTTCCTCTTTGCCCTGTTCTATCTCGCCTTGGCGATCGGTGTCGGCCTAGCCGTGATGGCCGCCGGACTCGTCACCTGCTGCATCGGTTTGGTGATACTGGCGATTCCGTACATCGGGACGGTGATCATGCTACCGATCTATGTGACGGCGCGCGCGCTGGGGCCGGAGTTTTTGGGGCAGTTCGGGGATGAGTATCGTTTGTGGGACGAGAGCGAGGCCGATCCGGCCGCGCCCGAACCCCCGGTCGACAACATCGACGGCGGTGATTCCACTCGGTAGATTTACACGTGTAAATCGCGACCGCCCCGGCCATTTCGTCGGGGCGGTTTTTTTTTGTAACGATTCCGGCCCGACCCGCACTCATGAAATGCCCGGGGGAGCGGCGGTACGACGAAGCGTATCACGACCCCTCAGGAGGACCGGACCTGCACGAGCCTGTCTGTCTTCCGGGTGGCCACTCCTTCGACGTGGACCGGCCGCAGCTTCACCGGGCCCATTTTCAAATGGAAACGGGACGAATCCGTAAACCCGTGGCGGCAGAAACAGGGGGCTGACGTCGGGTGGAGGGTTCGTCCCGGTTTTCTAATCCAATATCTCATCCACAGCCAACCAGGGGTTCCCCACTCCCGTCTCGCAATACCGCTTCAAGCTTTCCATATATCGGCCCCACTGATAATTGCAGCTCGCGAAGAAGTCGTTCAACTCCCGCCAGTCCCGGTGCCGGAACCGCAATCGCGTCACATCGCCATCGGATTCCAGGTCGAAGGTGATGACCGTGCCGACCCATTCGGGGTGTGCCTCGTCCACGTGCCAGGCGACGCGTTTGTTCTCCATGAGGTCCACCACGGTCATGGAGTTGTGGTAGCGCTCTCCGAAGTCGAAAATCATGCGGCCGCCCAGGTCGGTCTCTGCGGTGGTCTGTTCGGTCCACCACGAAGCCAGGCCGCCCTGGTCGGTCAGGGCGGCATAGACGATGGCGGCGGGTGCCTGGATCGTGAACGTGTGCTTGATGTCGGGCATGCGCTGATCCTCTCACCGAATGAGCTGCATCTTGATGGTCCTGGCGCGATCGCCGGCGGCGATCCGACAGAGATAGACGCCGGTGGGCATGGGCCGCCCCGCGTCCGACTCCCCGCTCCAATAAATAACATGATCGCCGCTCGAGCGCATCTCCCGGATCAGGGTCGCCACCCGCTCGCCGCGTAGCGTGAGCACTTCGGCGGTGACGTGGGCGTCGCGTGAAAGGGTGAAGGGGATCTCCGTGCGGGGATTGAAGGGATTCGGTCGGTTGCTTTCCACCTGCAGCAGTCCGTCGGCCGGTACCGGGCCGTTGTCCGCACCGGTCGGCGCACCACTCAGCAACGGCCGCTCCCACGCACCGTTGCCGTAGGTGGAGACGCGCAACAGCCGCGCATTGTCGCAGGTGCTCAAGTCCATGCACACTGCCGCCTCGGGCATGCCCTCGTCGAACGTATTCCAGGTTTGACCGCGATCAAGCGAGACGTACACGCCGAAATCGTTGCCCACGTAGATGTGGTCCGGATAGATCGGGTCGACCAGGATCGAGTTGGTGGGTATGTCGGGCAGGTCTCCGGTGATGTCGGTCCAGGTCTGACCGCCGTCTTCTGTCGAAAAGACATGGCCGGTGCCGAAGCCGGAGTAGGTCACATAGAAAACGAGCGGGTCGTCCGGCGCGAAGGTCAGTCCGACGGGATAGCGGTCGGGCAGGTCGCCGGTGACTTCGAGCACGCTGTCGGCACCGTCGTTGGACAGGTAGATGCGTGGGTTCGAGAGGACGGGAGCCGTGGTCACGGCCATGTACCGGTCGTCGGCGGGTGAGACCGCCAGGGCCAGGGCCGGGTTGCCGCCCAGGTAGCGCCGGTATTCGAAATTGTCGCCCCCATCGATGGAGCGGATCAGGTAGGACGTGCCGGCGTAGATGGTTTCTGGATGATCAGGACCGGCCAGGGCATAGGGTGCAATGAAGCCCGGCGTGCCGATCATGGGGTCCGGTGTGATCTCGTACCAGTTCAGGCCCCGGTCGTAGGACTTGAACAGGTACAGGTACTGGGCCGAGGCGTAGACGATGTCCTCGTCGACGGGATCGATGGCGGTCCAGGCGCCGTCGCCGCCCACCACGCGGATCCAGGCGTCGCCGCCGTCGAACATGGCCGTGTAGTTGTCCTGCAGACCGCCCATGGCGTGGTCCGGGTCGGTGGGCGAACTGGAGAATCCCGCGTAGAACTGGGTCGTCTGGTAGCCGCCGTTGCAGCCCTCGAAGGTCAGTCCGCCGTCGGTCGAGCGGAAGATGCCGCCGTCGTTGGCAAAGTAGATCGTGTTCGGGTCGGTCGGGTGCCACACGATATCGTGGTGGTCGGCGTGGGAATAGTTGGCCGGACCTTCCGGCCCGCCGACGGGCACCTGCCCGAAGTAGCTCTCGCGCCAGTCCGTCAGCGGCTGCAGGCTCGGTCCCTGATCGACGACGCGAAGGATATCCAGGCCACATACGATAACGTTCCATGGATCGGTGGGGTGGATGGCCACGTCATGTGAGAACCAGCCCTGCCATTTCGAGTAGTCGTACTGCGAGACGTTGAACCAGGTCAGGCCCGCGTCTTCGCTGCGGATCAGCCAGTGGTCGTAGTGGCTCACGCCGCCGTTGCCGATGCTGGCCATGACGATGTCCGGGTTGCTGGCCGAAGAGGCGAGCAGGGCCTTGCCGTCAAAGACGGGCGGGATCACCATCACGTTGTAGAGTTCGACCCATGTCTGTCCGCCGTCGTCGGTGCGGTAGAGGCCGGGGTCGGGACTACGCAGGTTGCCGCAGGCGGCGATCACGATGTCGGGATTGATCGCGTGGATCCAAAGGTCGGTGGTCATGACCACGTCGTGCACGTGGTGCCAGGTCGCTCCAGCGTCCACCGATTTGTAGACGCCCTCGGTGGTGCCGGCCCACACGATGTCCGGGTTGTCGGGCGACAGCTTGACGACCTGTATGCCGCGGCCCTGGTCGTAGGTCCAGTCCAGGCTGTGGAACCAGCTCTGTCCGCCGTCCACGGATTTCAGGATGCCCATACCGAAGCTGCCGCGGGTCAACCGGTCCGAGAGTCCTCCCTGGGTATTGGCGTAGGAGTAGACCTCGCCGGTGCCGATGTACATGACGTTGGAGTCGTCCGGCGCGATGGCGATGGACGAGACGCCCAACACGGGATAGCCGAGTTCGACACGATGCCACGCCGTCTCGCCGACGCCGCCGGTGAAACTGCGCCACAAGCCGCCGCTGGCCGAGCCGGCCCAAATGGTCTGCGGGTTTTCCGGGTTGAAGGCGAGGGCCAGTGTGCGTCCGCCGATGTTTTTTGGGCCGATGGGTGTCCAGGGCGCGGCGGACTTGTCGGCCGGGGCGCGCAAGGTGCGCTTGGATTGCTCCCAGGCTTCCACCCAGCCGCGTCGCGGGAATTCGTCGTTCGGGTAGGTGCGTTGTTGGGCCAGCCACTGCATGGCGGCCATGGCGCCGGAGGTGGGGTGGGCGTGGGCCTTTTCGCCGCCGGTTTCGTGCTCTTCGGGCATGGTGATGCGGTAGGTGGCGACGGGATTTTCGGTCGAGATGTGCTTTGTCGTGAAAACGAGAACGGCGATGGCGCAGCAAAGTGTGGTGGCGGCGATCAGGGGGCGCTTGGTCATGGGAGGCTCCGCTCCGATATGTGGGGGGTGGATACCCTACGCATCTTCGGGCGGGGGGTTTCGAGTCACCTTGTGTATTTTACTCTCAATAGTTGCCAATTCACAGGTTTACACCGAGTCTGACCATCGAGATTACCGCGTTTTGCGCCCCCCGGCCCATACGCTATCTATCCTGCACAAGGAGCAAAGCATGTCGCGGTCCATGATTCTGGTCGATGGCAACGAAGCCGCCGCGTCGGTGGCCCATCGCGCCAACGAGGTCATCGCCATCTACCCGATTACACCCTCGTCTCCCATGGGAGAATTTGCGGATGCCTGGTCCTCCCAGGGAAATCCGAATATCTGGGGAGTGGTGCCCGACGTGACCGAGATGCAGTCCGAAGGCGGCGCCGCCGGTGCCGTTCACGGTGCTTTGCAGGCCGGCGCCCTGACCACGACGTTCACGGCCAGCCAGGGTCTGCTGCTGATGATTCCCAATATGTACAAGATCGCCGGCGAGCTCACGCCCACGGTCTTCCACAGCGCGGCGCGGACGCTGGCCACCCATGCCCTGTCCATCTTCGGGGATCATTCCGATATATACGCCTGTCGTCAGACCGGCTGGGCCATGCTGGCCGCCGCGACGGTGCAGGAAGTGCACGACTTCGCGTTGATCGCCCAGGCGGCGTCGCTCGAGTCGCGCCTGCCGTACCTGCACTTCTTCGACGGCTTCCGCACGTCCCACGAGATCGCCAAGATCGAAATGCTGACCGACGACGATATCCGTCATATGGTCACCGACGAGCTGGTGGAGTCCCATCGTGCGCGCGCCCTGACGCCCGACCGTCCCGTGGTGCGCGGCACCGCCCAGAATCCCGATGCGTTCTTCCAGGCCCGCGAGGCCATCAACCCGTTCTATCTGACCGCCCCCGAACTGCTGATCGCCCAGTTCGAACGTTTCGCCGCGCTCACGGGCCGCAGCTACAACCTGTTCGACTACCACGGCGCCCCCGACGCCGAGCATGTGATCGTCGCCATGGGCAGCGGTTGTGACGTGGTGTCC
>DAOVZQ010000318.1 GCA_030635025.1 bacterium | reverse complement strand
GTGCCTGGCGCAGAAGGACCGACCCCTGCAGGCGGAAGAAAGCCGGGCCCTCTCGAATCCCCATTGGGACGACAAGAAGCCGCAGCGGCGGGAGCGTGGCCCCGCCAAGCGCAGGTCGGCGGGCAACCTGGTGCCGTATCGTATCGAAGTGGGTTCGGCGGACGGTGTGGAGATCCGCAATATCGTGGGAGCGATCGCCAACGAGACGGGGCTGCCGAGCCGATTCATCGGGCAGATCCGGATTCATCCCAAATATTCCACGGTCGAATTGCCGGGCGAGATGCCCACGGACATCAAGGAGCACCTGAAGAAGACCTATGTCGCACACAAGGCGATGAAGATATCGCGGATACGGTGAGACGTTTCCGACGTCTCACCCTCTTGACCTGCGCTGGGCCGGGACTGATGTCCCGATACATAGGGTCGCCATAGTGCGGCGTAGACGTAGTTGGTAGGCTCAGCTCTCAGGTATCCGCGGCTCCACCATCAAACTCTTCTCCCGAATACAACTCGCCGTCCCGGCCGGTGACTTGCGCGGCTTGCGCACGTACTTGCGCAGGGTGTAGACGACCGGCGCCAATCCCGATGTCCGCGCCTTGCTGTGGTAGGCCGCGACGGCGGCCGCTTTGGCCAGCACGCTGCGCGGAACCTGATCCGGTTTCCCGGCGGTGCGCAGGATGACATGACTGCCCGCCACGCCCTGGGCGTGGAACCACCAGTCGTCGGGCGACGAGGCCTTGTGGGTGAGCTCGTCGTTTTCCTTGTTGTGGCGGCCGACCCAAACGTCCCACCGGTCATCGAGTCGGTAGCGGCGGAACGGCAGGGTCACGTCGGGGATGCGGCGTTTCATGCCGGGGCGCGGCGCTTCGCCCAGCAGGTCGGCGTTGCGTTCGCGCCATTCGGGAATGGTTTCCAGAGGATCGATGTCGCCGGCCAGCAGCTCCGTCAGCTCCACTTCCAGAGCCGTGAGTTTATCGACCCGGCCGCTTGCGGTCTCGAACCGCTCGGCAATCGTCTCCCGCCCCCGATCGGCTTTCCGCGCCGTCTTGAAGTACCCCTCCATATTCTCGACGGGCGTATGCGCCGGGTCCATGGCGATGGTGCACTCGAGACCCTCGGCGTCTGTCAAGATGACTTCGTCGGCCCCCTGGGTCAGAGCGTGCAGATGGATGGCCAGCGTCTCGCCGTCGTGTCGTGCTTCGTCGCCCCGGTCTGCCTTGTCCAGATCGCGGGCGAGATTGTCGCGATGTCGGATCGCCGTCTCCAGGGCGCGGCGCAGGGCGGTGCCGGCTCGGTCCACGGTGTGGGTGCGGAGCGACTCGTACAGTCGGGGCGGTCCGGCTTGCCGGAAGTCCGGTGCGATGAGGGGCTCGACGGCTGTAATCGGCGTCGGCGGCGGATCCAGTGTGGCCGGATGAGGCGACGGATGGGCCGACCACAACCGCCGTCCGTGTGCATCGCCCAGCACCAGGTTGCCGCGCTGGCCAAAGAGTTGGTGGGCAATGATGTAGGCCTCTCCATCGGCACCGGTGAAGCTCAGATAGACGATGCGGTCATCGGAGGGCGCGGCGACGGCGTCGAGGATCGCGTCCTTCAGGTGGGGGGTGGGTGTGAGCTGTTTCTGGGGGACGCGTCCAAGGGCCAGATCCCAGGCGTGGGGCACGACCTTGTCGGTGTCCCACAGTGCAATCATTCCCGGCCTGGCGATCAGATAAAGATGCGCGGGAGGACCGGTGTCCTCCCGCGCGTCGTCGGGTATGAGGGTCAGCCGCAACCAGCCGGGGCCGCCGCCGAGTCTCATCAGGCGATGTCCCGCCAGTCTTGCGTGCCATTCGGCGGCTAGTCGAGCCACCTGTTCGGGCGAGCGCCAGGGCTGCGGGTCGTCGTTCACGCCTAGAAGAAGTTGATGTAGGCGCCGACCTTGAAATCGGCCGTGTAGTCGCTCAGGCCGAGTTCCAACTCGAAGCCCAGTTCCTTGCCGCTCTCCAACGTCTTCTTCAGGCCGGCGATGCCGGTCAGGCCGAACTCGCTACCGGAGTCGTCCAAACCTGCTGCCGTGAAGCTGGCCGGTGCGTCCCAGCTCCAGAACGTGATGCCAGCGCCGCCGCCGGCATAAGGCGTGAAACCGCCCAAGTCGGTGGTCACGAAGTTGTAGAGCACGGTGCCGAATGCATAGATGTAGGTCATGTCATCGCCGAAACCGGCGTCGACCTTGGGAACCAACCACAGGTTGGGGGACAGTTCCTTTACGTACATCTGGCCACCGACGAAGAACTGGTCGGGGGTGGAGCTCATGCCACCACGGACACCCATGGGGTTGCCGGCCATGGCGGCGCCGGCGGCGAGCAGACTGATCAGAGCGATGGACAAGACGATGCGTTTCATCTGGACCCTCCTAGTCAGGATGACACGTGACGGAATATCAGGCGTTTGAAGTGTGAAATACTCGTTCGAAAAGGAACATTCGTCAACCTGCATCTTTGGTTGTGGACACCGGCGGGATTGTCTACTCTTCAGCGCAACAGGATTATCCCCCGGCAACGGAACGGAGTCGAGATGCTCAGCATGACCGGATTCGGGATCGGCGAGGCGAATGCGGGATCTACCAAGGTCACCGTGGAGCTGCGCTCGGTCAATCACCGCTTCCTGGACGTGGCGGTCAAGATGCCGCCCGCCCTGGCCTCCTTCGAGATTGACATCCGCAACGTGCTGAAGGCCCGTGTGGCGCGTGGGCGCGTTACCGTCGTCGCTCAGGTCGAGCGCGACGCGGAGGATACCCTGCCGACGGTGTCGCCCGAAAGGCTGGCCGGCGGTGTGGCCAATCTGCGCGAAATGGCCGATGCCTGCGAGCAGGCCGGTCTGCCGCGTCCCGAAATCGGGTTGGAGCACGTGTTGGCGCTGCCGGGTCTCTTCCAGACCGATGCCAAGGATGACGACCGTGAGGCCCTGCAGGGCGCCGTGAACGCGGCCCTGAACGCCGCCGTCGATGGCCTGCTGGCCATGAAGAGTGTCGAAGGACTGGAAACGGCCGGAGAGATGAAGGCCCGTCTCGAGTCCGTGCGTGAGAACCTGAAGGTCGTAACCGAGGAGCTGCCCGGAGCCCAGGAAGAGGTCCTGGCCAAGCTGCACGAGCGTCTGACCAAGTTGCTCGAAGACGCGGTGGAGCCCCAGCGTCTGGCCCAGGAGGCGGCGATCATCGTCGACCGGGGCAATATCTTCGAAGAGGTCGAGCGCCTGTCGAGTCATCTCGACCAGTACGAGACCGCCCTGGACGGCGGCGGCCAGGTGGCCAAGCGGCTCAACTTCCTGCTGCAGGAAATGCATCGCGAGGTCAACACCATGGGGTCGAAGACCCAGAACATGACGATCACCAGCGCGGTGATCACCATGAAGGAAGCCGTTGAATCCATGCGCGAACAGGTCATGAATCTGGAGTGACGATGCTGCTGCTCATCTCCGGTCCCAGCGGGGCCGGTAAGTCCACTTTCGTCGAGGCCTTTCTGGTCAACGATTCACGGGTGCGCTTCTCCGTGTCAACCACGACCCGGCCAAAGCGCGGCAAGGAAGAAGACGGCGTTCAGTACTATTTCGTGGACGACGCCGAGTTCGACCGTCTGGTGGCCGAGGACTCCTTCGTCGAGTGGGCCGACGTCCACGACCGCCGATACGGCACGCGAAAGGCACACGTACAGGAGATCCTGGACGCGGGGCTCGTTCCGCTGCTGGATCTGGACGTGCAGGGCGGCAAGAAGGTCATCGATCTGTATGGAGACGACATCGCCTCTGTCTTCGTATTTGCGCCGACATGGGAGGAACTGGAGCGACGTCTGCGCGATCGCGGCACCGACAGCGAAGACGTCATCCAGACCCGTCTGGCCAATGCCCGCTGGGAGGTGGGCTATGCCAAGTACTACGACTACTGGGTGGTCAACGACGATCTCGACGACGCAAGGCGCGATATGATGGCCATCATCACGGCCGAACGCCGCCGCCGGACCCGTCTGGGTGAGCCGCCGCTGGCTTGAATTATCGTTTTGTAACTTGTTGATATCGCTGAAGATGTATATCAGACTTGTCGAAACGAGTGGATTGTCCTACTATATGGGGTCCGGTTCCTCGCCGGTGACGCCGTTGTGCGCCCGGTGCTTAGACACGTCCAGGTTCAATGAGGTGACC
>DAOVZQ010000365.1 GCA_030635025.1 bacterium | reverse complement strand
GTCACCGCCACGTGCTCGCCGTTATGCATCAGTCGCAGGAACAGTTCGGCATCCAGGCCGAGATCCCAGCGCCAGTCGGGCAGGTCGTTTCGCTCGCGCCATGGACGCCCCAGCCACAGGGTGCGGCGTTTCGGTTCATCCGGAAAAACCGTCTCGCCCATTCCGGCCAACACCAGCAGGTCGTAATGTTCGAGGCGGACCTCGAGCAGACCCGTGACCTGGACGGGCAGATGGGCGAGGCGGAGCGGACGGACCTGGATCCGGCTCATTTGACGCGAGAGGATGGCTGCGAAGTCGGCGGTCGAAAGGGGGGAGATCCGTGTGGAAATTCCGGACAGGGCGTCCAGCAGCTCGATCAGGTGCCGTCGCGCGGGTTTGAGCGCTTCGTCCTCCGGGGTCGAAGCGAGGGCGTGATCGGGCGCCGCGGCCGTCCAGGCTTTCTTCAGGGCGGCGACATGCGTGGCCAACGGCACCGGGGAGCCGGCGGCGAGCGCGATCAGGTCTTCGAGACAGTCGGCCAGATCGTCCACGAGCTCCGTCATTTCGGCGGTCGTATTGGGCCTGACGCGTCGGACTTCATCGTCCCGTTCAGCGGCGCGTCGACGTAGGCCGGCCAGTCCGTTTCCAGCGGTCTTTCCCCGCACCACCTGTTTTTCGAAGCTCAGCGTGCGACGTGCGTGGGCGGAGCGATCCAGACCGAACGTGACGTGGGGATGCGTGAGCAGCTCGAGGAGCGGGTCGGCGTGCAGCCCGGTCAGGGCGGTACGCAATAGGCTCCAGGCCAGGCGGCCGTCGGCGTGGACGGTCAGGGGATCGCCGTCGGTCACGTCGAGGTCGAGGCCCGCGTCGAAGAGCTGATCGGCGATGCGGCGAGCCAGGACACGGTCGGCCGTGGCCACGGCGATGCGGCTGCGGGGATTTTGCCTCAACTGTTCGACCACCAGCCCCGCCGCCAGCAGGCTCTCCTGTTCGGGGTCGGGACAGGTGTGCAGCAGGGGCCTGCCGTTCGGCCGGAGCACCGCGACGGGATCATCCAGGTTCGCCAGGCGCTCGGGGTAGGGTCGGAGGTCGCGTCCGGGAGAGTCGGGCGATTCGTCCAGCAGGATCGCCGCGGCTTGTCGACCGGGGGCGAGGGGGTGAGTGGGAGCCTCCCCATCACTGTACGACGCCAGGAAAAGTCGGGTCAGGGGATCGTCGCCGGCTACCGGAGACAGCAGGTGAGCCGTGTCGGCGTTTGCCGCGACGGTCCGGATCAGTCGGGCCCCGAGGGGGGCGAGGTCGGAGAAGCCCGCCACGAAAAAGTCGCATGTCGGTTTTCCCGGCCAGGGGTCGGCGGCCTGTGCGGCGTCGACGATTTCGCGCTCACGATCGAGATCATCCCGGGAGACGGCCTCTCGATACAGCTCCCATGATTCGCCCACGCGCTCGATGTCGCGACGTATCCGCTCGGCGGCGGGGGGGCCGCCGTCGTTCAGGGCGCCTGGATCCAGCTCCTGCCGACGTAACTCGTCGAAGAGCCGAATCATCTGCTCCGCCATGCCCGCCGCGGCTCCCGGCTGGTCACGCAACCAGTCCAGTTTCATCAAGCGGGGCGCCAGAACGGCGGCCCGAAGATCGCCGGGGACGTCCGCGGGTGCGATGCCGCCGAGGCGGCTCGCAAGGTCGTCGATCAGAACACCGGGGGTCGTGATGCGGGGCAGCAACACCCCTTCGTCCCCACTCGTTTCCAGAAGCGCATGCCGCAGCGACCCGCAGGCGCGGCTCGACGGCAGCAGCACCAGCGCGCGCGGCAGATGGTCGCCGCAGACGTCGAGGAGCAGACGCGCCAGGCCCGGGAGGAAGGGCTCGTGAAAGGAAAGGGCATGTCGGGTGAACATCGTTGCGGCATCCTATACCTGTGACGAGGGACCGGCAAACAAAACCGCCCCCCGGATGATCCGGGGGGCGGTTTTTACCTTGGAGACGCGTCGATCAGCGTTCGAGCAGCTTCTGGCTCTCGATCACGCGCTTGATGGTCTCGGCGTTGAGTACCTTGAATTCCACGCGACGGTTGCGGGAGCGACCCTCGGCCGCGGCGTTGTCGGCCACCGGCAGGGATTCGCCGTATCCGATGACCGTGTACTGCGAGGAATTGATGTCCGGGAACTGGGCGTTCATGTAGTCCAGGACGGACTGGGCCCGCTTCAGGGACAGCTGCTGGTTAAGGTCTTCGCCACCCTGGGAATCAGTGTGGCCGCCGATTTCGACCCGCAGCTCGGGCCAGTTCATCAGGGTCTCGCCGATCTTGTTCAGCTCGTCGAAGCTCTTGGTCTGCAGGACATCGGAACCGGATTCGAAGGTGACCTGCGAGGTGCGGATCATGCCGGTGTCGAGCAGCTCGGTCTCGGTCTCGGTGATGGCGATCGGACAGCCGAACTCGTCCGCCTGCAGGTGCGAGGGCGTGTCGGGGCACTGGTCGAGGCCGTCGAGGACGCCGTCGCCGTCGCTGTCGCTCGGGCAGCCGGAGCCGTCGATGGTCGCGCCGGCGGGCGTGTCGGGACATTGGTCGAGGCCGTCGAAGACGCCGTCGCCGTCGCTGTCGCTCGGGCAGCCGGAGGCGTCGACGGTGGCGCCTGTGGGCGTGTCGGAGCAGCGGTCGAGGCCGTCGAGGACGCCGTCGTTGTCGCCGTCGCCCGGGCAGCCGGAGGCGTCGACTATGGCGCCGTCGGGCGTGCCGGCACACAGGTCGTCACGGTCGCGGACGCCGTCGTTGTCGGAATCCTTGCTGCCGTGGCCGAAGCCGAACTGCAGTCCGGCGGTCACGATCAGGTTGTGGGTCATGTCGCCGTTATTGCCGAAGCCCGCGGTCAGGTCGCTCATCACGTCGCGCACTTCGAGGCGCAGATCGCGACGGTTCACGTTGTCGCCGCCCAGTTTGATCTTGAGTCCGGCGCCGGCCTCCCAGCCGTTCAGTCTGGCTTCGCCGTTGGGGAACCAGTCTCCCTTGGCGTTGAGTTGGGCCCAGCCGCCCGTGAAGTAGGGGTTGATCGTGGCGCGCGGCAGCAGGTTCAGGACCAGGTCCATGCCCGTGTGGTGCACCTTGGTCTCCATGGCGTCCAGCGAACGTTCGGTCTTGGTATAGCCGTAGGTTCCTTCGATACCCAGCCAGGGGAGGAAGAGCACGGCGGCGCGGCCACCGTAGACGAGGTCGTTCTCAAGGCCGATCTCATCGGACCAGACGGTCATACCGGCGTAGGGCGAAAGCGTGAAGATGGAATAGTCGCCCCAGTCCTCATCGGCATTGGCCGTCGGAGCGAATAGCAGCAGCAGGATCGTCAGCAGTACAAGTCGGTCGAGAGTGGTTTTCATGGTCGTCGCCTCCTGTTTGTGGACTCATGGGGTCGTTTATTTGCATCGTCGTGGTCGCGTTGCGCTTACTCCGCCCCGCGTAACCGTGTCTCCGGATCTCAGGCCAATTGACACGCCGAGTGTGTGAAAGTCACATGGCGGGGAAGGAGATGAGACGGTCTGACTTGTTGCATAACTCAATGGATGTGTCCGATACTCCCAAGTGACTTCTCCGCATGGGCCGTGTCGTAATGATCATGGAAGTATACGGGAGACACTCCGGATGACAAGCGATGAAGATCTCGTCCTTAACGCCCAAAAGGCGGCCGATGGCGATACGCTCGCTTTCGATGCCATCGTAGCCCGCCACCAGGGGCGGGTTCTGGCCAATGGCCGCTAGATCAGCGGTTCCGCCGACGGCGCCC
>DAOVZQ010000322.1 GCA_030635025.1 bacterium | reverse complement strand
GCATCCCGTCCCTGGTGCAGGCGGACTACACGAGCGTGGACGACATGACGCCACCCGCCCGGCTGGCCCTGAGCGCCTGGCCGAATCCCTTCAACCCGTCGGTGACGTTCACCTTCAGGTTACCCGAGGCGGGTGACGCCAAGCTCACGGTCTTCGATTTGCGCGGCCGAGTCGTGGCCACTCTGGTCGACGGTCCCGTGGGTGACGGTGAAAAGACGGCGACCTGGCACGGACGAGACGAGGCCGGGCGCGAGGTGTCGGCCGGTACGTATATCTGCCGTCTGAAGGCGGCTGGGCAGACGCGTGAGGAGCGCGTTACGCTGGTCAAATAGTCCGGAAGGGAAACGACATGGAAAAGGCGGGAGCTCCCGAGAGCTCCCGCCTTCGTCGTTCGGTGGGGAAGGTGTCTAGCGCAGGACCAGAATGGAATTCTGCCCCCCGAAACCGTCGTCCTGCCCGATGGGGTTGTTGGGATCGCTTTCCCAGCGCATGCCCCAGTCCACGGAGTACTTGTACTCGTAGCGTCCGGGCTCCAGGTGGATCACGATCTCCCAGATGCCGTCGCCGTCCTCGTCCTGCATGGCGTGGATCTCGTGGTCGAAGCGGCCGGTGCCGCGTGTGCCGCACCAGTCGTTCTCATCCCAGTTGCCGCAGAGATTGACGTGCTTGGCCTGGGGCGCCTCGTACATGAAGCGCACCATCCCGTCGTCCTGGCGTTTCGGCGGCGGGACGCGGTTACGGATGATGTGCATGTAGCCGCAGCCGCCGAGCAGGCTCAGAATCAGTACGGCGGCCAGGTATTTGACGAGTGTCGTTGTCCCGTTGCGCATCGTGTTCTCCTAGAACCGGAAGTTGGCTCGTATACCGACCATGCGGATGTCGTCCAGGGCCTGCTCGGCGTCGTAGTCCGTCGCGCCGGGATTGTCGAACATGTGTTGACGGCGGAAACGCCAGCGGCCGATCTCGCGTCCCTCGTAGTCGATGCCGAAGTCGAGGGGATCGACGCCGTAGGCGAACGTGACATCGAGACGGGGGCTGGGCAGGTACTTCACGCCGATGTAGGGGGCGAAGAACCCTTCGGTCATGGTCCGGCCGGCATTCATCATCTGGTAGTCGATGTAGCGCAGGTCGACGACGCCGTGCACCCGTCGTGAGAGCTTACGTTCCCAGCGCAGGATGGTCTCGAAAGTGTGACCGTCGAGGCCGGAGATGTCGTCGGCGTAGTGGACGAGCGAATTTTCCATCTCGAAGTGTCCGTATCGGTCCCGGGGTGTGCCGATGGCGTTGAGGCCGGACAGGATCCAGAGGGTGGCGTCGGCTTGTGCAGCGCCGGTGACCGGTGCGGTCGTGTTCACGGCGCCGAAGTCGGCGTCCATCTGCCAACGCTGGATCCACAACACGTGACGGCGATCCTCCACCGTCTCCCGCAAGGTCAACTCGGAGTAATGGGTCTGCGTGGGTGCGAGGGAGCCGCCGAAGAGCAGATACACCCGTTTGTCCGCCTCGTCCTGATGCATGAAGAACACCGAGCCGTACGTTTCGGTATCCTGGGCGCCGTGCTCGCTGACGGTCGTATGCTCGAGGTTGATCGTGCGGCCCTTGCGCAGTTCGAAGTCCCAGGAGCCGTGCAGTATCTGACGACTGCGCGTCATCAGATCGACATTGACCGGTCCGTTGGAATTGTTGAATCCTGACTGGTTGCCGGTGACGAATCCCTGGGCCACGTTGTTGTACAGCCACTCCAATTGGAGCCGCCCCTTGCCGTCGTAGAGGGGAATGGTCAGGTCGAGGCCGCCACGCAGGTCCAGGTTGTCCCATTCGTACCAGGTGCTCGGATCGTTGGAATCGGCGAGGTAGCGGTCCAGGGCGGGTAGACCCGTGTTGTCGGGCGTGCTGACGCTCCCGCTCATGTCGACCCAGAGCAGTTCGCGTTCCATGTAGAGGGGCGTGCCTATGGTAACGCCCAGGAACTCGTGGGAGAGGCGCGCACCGAAGACGTCCCGACCCGTGTTGTCGTAGATCTCGATGTTGTTGTAGTAGTCGGCGTCGTGGACGTCCGCGAAGAATCCCTCGAAGGTCAGGCCGAAGGGACGGCCGGCGATCTTGACGCCCGCCGTGCCCTTGCCCGTATTCAGATGATCATCCATCACGGTGCCCGGCAGGTCCGCGTCGCCGCCGCTGCCGAGGGGATCGTTCAGCCCGAGCAGTTCCATGTCCCAGTAGCCGTAGACCTTGAAGGGGCCGGGATGGACGTCCAGGGCGCCTTCGTCCAACTGGGCGTGGATGTTGTTGAGGTTGATGTTGGTGGTGTTGTCCATGCGCAGACGGGTGTAGGCGTCGACCACGTCACTGATCTCGGTATGGAAGTTGAGGTCCACGTTCTGTTCGGGGCGCTGCATGCGGTAACGCGTGTCGCCGTCGAAGTTCTTGCGGACGTCGTAGCGGGTCAGGTAACGTCCGTCCACCGTAACGCGGGCGTTGAAGGTGGTGTTCGGCCCGGCCGCCTGTTGCGGCGCCTTGGGAACCGCGGTCATCTTGCCGTCGTCGCCCACCTGGACCAGCGAGTTGGCGCCTCCGAAGGAGTCCGGCTGGGTGTCCGGGTTGCCGGGGTCGGCGAACCACGAGCCGTCCACGACGAACTTGTACTCGTACTGGCCCGGCTTGAAGGCCATGACGATCGACCAGTTGCCCGAGCCGTCGTCGGTCAGCGGGTTGCGTTCGGCATCCCAGCCGTTGAATGAACCGGCCAGGGCCACCTGTCCGGCGCCGGGCGCGGTGTAGGTGAAGCGGATGCCCACCGGTACGTTTTCCACGGCGGCGAAGGAGGCCGTCGTCGAAAGGGCCAGGGCCAGTAGCGTGAGGGTGGTCAGCGTTCTGATGGACTTGCGCATCGTCTGCTCCCGTTCGGGCTAGAACCAGCTGCGGAACGACAGGGCCAGCCTGTCGCGCAGGTTGTCGTTGTTGCCGTCTTGAACGAACCAGTCCGTGTACACGATGTTGTCGGACTGTCCCGCGTCGCCGTATTCGAAATAGAATTCGGCGCCGTAGCCCAGGTCGTACTTGAGCTGGGCGAACATGGTGTGGCGGGCCTCGATTTCCTCGTTGACATTCAACATGCGCAGGTAACCCTTTACCCTGTCGGTAATGTTGACGTTCATGTCGAAACCGAAGGCCGTCACCTGCCTGAACGTGCCCGCATCCCGGACACGGGCCTGCAGACGGATCTTGGCCAGGAAGTTCTCCACCGACACCTCGCCGAACCAGCCGGGGTAGGTGAAGAAGTCGTTGACCTCGCTGGACGCGTCGAAACCGTGCCAGCGGCTATAGGCCACGCGTCCCTTGAAGCCCTTGACGAATTCCACGTACATCTCGCCGTAGATCGATTCCGACGGTCGCAGACCGCCGCCGGGCTCGTCGGCCACGCGTTTGCGGTGGTGGTCGTAGCTCAGTTTGGCGGTGATGGCCTTGCGCGGAACGAAGTAGATGCCCTCGACGTGGTTCTGCACCCGGTTGAACTCGCGACTGTCGTCGAAGCGGCCGCTCATGTAGTCGCGGAAGTTCTCGCCGAAGTCGAAGTGCCAGGCGTGCAGGATCAGCTTGTCGATGTGGATGTCGCGCACTTCGGCGCCGAAGAGGTACGAGTTTTCCGTGGGCTCGTTCAGGACGTGTTCGCGCCAGGGCGTCTCGCTCAGGGCGGCTTCCACCGTCCAGCGGGACTGCTCGAGATCGATGGGTCCCAGATGCAGGCCCGTCCCGACAAGGTCGTGGGGGAAGAAGGCCATGTCGGCGGCGTAGACCATGTTGTGCATCCACTTGTAGCGGTTGCGGTTCTCTTCCGAGGACGTGTCGGTCCAGTCCTTGCGCAGGAAGGTGATTCCTCCCACCAGACGGTCTTCCCAGTTGCGGTTGCGCAGGCGGACGATCACGGAATCATCGCCGTCGGCGACCTCGGGATAGGCTTCGCCCCAGTCGAAGGTGGCTCCGTTGTCGCTGTAGATGATCGTGCCGCCCCAGGTGCCTAGACCCGGCAGCTTCGCATCCCAGAACTCGAAGCGGGCGCCCTGGGATTGGGGCCCCCAGTTTTCGTTCTTCACCTTGTGGTCCTCGATCAGGCGGAACAGGGGCTC
>DAOVZQ010000056.1 GCA_030635025.1 bacterium | reverse complement strand
GCCGGCCTCGTGGAGTAGGCGGGAGGCGATGTCTGCAGACTTCAGCCCCAAGCCGGTGATGTTCGGGAAGACATAGAAGGCGCCGCCCGGGCGGCGGCACTCAATGCCCGCAATGGCATTCAAACCATCGACGATCAGATCGCGGCGAACGCGGAACTCCGCTACCATTGCCTTCGCTTCATCCTGCGGTCCCTGCACGGCGGCGATTCCAGCGATCTGTGTGAACGAGGCCGTGCAACTGTTGCAGTTGGTCTGCAACTTGGCCACCGCGTCGGCCAGAACCTTGGGCATAATGCCGTAGCCTAGACGCCAGCCTGTCATGGCATAGGTCTTCGAGTGGCCTTCGAGAATGCACGTGCGTTCGAGCATGCCCGGACGGGTCGTGATCGAATCGTGGGAGCCTTCGTAGATGATCTTGCTGTAGATCTCGTCGCTCAGCACCCAGAAGTCGTGCTTGACGGCCAACTCGGCGATAGCGTCCAGGTCCGCGGCCGAGAGCATGCCGCCGGTGGGATTCTGGGGCGAGTTGATGATCAGCAGCTTGGTCTTGTCCGAGACCAGCTTCTCCAGGTCGGCAACGTCGAAGGAGAAATCCTTGTCCTCGGTCAGCGGCAGGGCCACGGCCTTGGCGCCCAGAAAGTTGATGACCGACTCGTAGATAGGGAAGCCGGGGTTGGGATAGATCACTTCGTCGCCGGCGTTCACCAGCGCGGTCATCACAAAATACATGATGGGCTTGCCGCCCGGCGTGATGACGATGTTGTCCGGGCCCACGTCGATACCGCGGTCCTTGGCGATGTGATCGGCATAGATCTGCCGAATCTCGGGTTTGCCGGCCGCCGGACCGTAGTGTGTCTCCCCGCCCTGCAAGGCCTCGACACCCTTGGCGACGATGTTGGCGGGCGTGTCGAAATCGGGTTCGCCGATCTCCAGATGGACGATGTCGCGTCCCTTGGCCTCAAGCGCTTTGGCGCGCGCCAGAATAACGAAAGCGGTCTCGGTTCCCAGTCTATCCATTCGAGTCGCCAGCATGATCGTTCTCCTTGCACATGACGTGAACCGTGCCGTTACCGACACTGCCCGAATACCCAACAATGGTATTGCGTCGAACACCCCAAGTCAAAGATGGCGTGAGACCGTCAGCGCCTCCGGTTCAGGCCGACCAGGACCTCCATTTCCGATCCCTCGTCCGCTACGTCCCAAGCGGCGACCGCTGCCGAAAGCCGCCACCCCCCGCCCCGCCAGCACACCCCCAGGGAACGCTCGCGATCCCGCCGTCCCCAATGCCTCGGACGCATGAATCCCGGCGTGGGCACCTCCACGCTGACCAGGTCCACGGCCTCACCCCAGGCCCAGACCTGATTGAACCTCAGTCGAACACCAGCACCGACCAGCCGGTCAATACGGAGTGCGGCCCGTTGCCGCCAACCGCTCTCGACCTCGCCCGAATCGTCCCGACGCGAGACGCCGACGCCCCCGGCCGTCATACGAATCGATGTCTCCCCGGCACTCCCGCTCACACGCAGCGACAGACGAGTCACGCGCCGCGAGGAGACCTCGGCTGGCGCCAACCAGGGCTGACGATTGGACCAACCAAGCACCGTCTCCGCTTTCTCGGCCACCCGGCCCCGCCAACTCCACGCGCGTGCTGAACCGCCCGACACAACGAGCTCGATGCGTCGGACGTCGACAGTCGCCGGGAAATCGCCGATGTCACGCGTACCCCTTGAAGACGCCATCAACGCCTTGCACGATATCCCCGGTCCACGCCACCGGCCCCGCACGGCCCAGCCCCATCTCCCGTCGCTCGACAGGACCTGGGGGCGCGCACCGCCTTGCGGGTCATACCCGGCCTCTCGTACGGACAGCTGTCCTTCGACTCCCAGAGCCCTCCCGTCAACAGCGGCCGACACGATCCAGGACAAGCGGTAGGTTTCGGCGTCGACGGCACGCCATGCCGCCGCTTCGGACAGGAACCGGGCCTTGGCGCCTGAGCTGGACAGCCCGAAACTCCAGCCTTCACCATCGCTGTCGCGCACCCATGTGACCGAGGTACGGCGTTGGTCCGGTCCGAAGACCAGCGCCCCGACCCGGGTTTCGCCCCCACCCCCGACATATCCTCGGCGATCGCGCTCACCGGCCGCCATCGTCACCTCGAGCCCGCCGTTTTGTCCTTTGACGACCAGTCCGGTCAGGGCTCCCGGCTCTGGGCCGCCCGTGAACGGTCGCCAGCCCGCTCGTCCTGATAGCAATGACCGGCTCGCCGAAGGCGGCCCCGCCCGCCCGGCTCCCCCCACCAGCAAACCGGCCGCCGTACGAAGCGTGAGGCGCCCGACACCCACCGCCCCCCGCAGACCGTCGGTCACGAGATAGACGTCTGTCCGCGCCTCGTCCCGGCCCAAGCGCCTCCCCAACCCCAAACGCCAGTAGGAACCGGCCGCGCCGCCACGACACCACTTGGTACTAGGGGTGGCGCCTGCATCCAACCAAGTAGTCACAGGGCCCCATAGTCCCGGCGTATTCGTGATTTCCACTTCTCCAATATCGGTGTCTGAAGTCCAGGCCTGCTCTTCCAACAGCACGATCAGACTATCGGCCGCGACTTCGTGATCCGGTGCTCCCGCGTGAAGAGCCAAGGGTGACAGGAGAACAAGTGCAGTGAGAAGGAAGGCACGTGTCATATCCCTCATGGCGTCCCCCCCCCCAGAACCAGCATCCAACGATGGCTGATGCCAAGGGCGGGATGAACCAGGTGCGACGTCCGCACACAGAGCCCGCCGCGAAACCACGTCGTGGTCAGACCGATCGTCCCGGTTCCGGGTTCGCCTGAAATACCGAAGGCGACATCAGGCGCCACGCGCGACATCAGGGCCGCCCGACTCTCGGGCGCTTCGCCGCGCCGCCGATCGACGGTCAAGGCCCACGCCAACCCGCTCCGCCTCCCCCGCAGGACCAACCACCGAGACCGGTAGGACACGGGCCGATCCTGGCTGAGGGACAGGGGATCGGAGTAGAGGATCGCCGACCAGGTTTTCCCGGATGCGATTCTCAAGGTCACGATCATCTCCTGACGCGACCAGGCCTCCCCATACGCCGTTTCAATCCGGCGCAGGACCCAGATCAGTCCGACACCCTGGCGATGTCCCCACCCCAGCTCCGCACCGAGCCTCTGCTCGCGCCACACGTCGCTACCCAAAGTCTGCAAGTCCACTTCAAGGAATAGCGTGCTTCGCGCCGCACGACCGCTGAGGGAGTGAAGAGGCAATTCCGGCATCCCGAAGAGTCGCCCCGTTCCACAGGAAATCCGGAGTCGACCGGTATCGTGTTCCTCGCCGTAGACACAGGCCCGCTCCCATTCGGGCGTGAACACCCAGCCATCCGTCATTTCCCGCGCGCCGAGCGGACGGCTCAAGACGAGAACGACCAGAAGACCCCACACCCACCTCATGGACGCACTGCGGTCGCAGTAACCACGAGGGCCTTGTGTTGCCGGAGCCGCACCCCGCTCTCTCCCTGGATGGTCAGAAGAGCCACCAGGGCCTCGGGAGGAGGTTGACGCCCCCTGTCATCCCGCCCGTCCCAAAAAACGCGTCGCGGCCCAGGCCCCAGGGACTCCCCTCCCAAATCACGGAGTCTGAAACCCGTAAGATCATATATCTCAAGCCTCCAGCTGATCTCGCTGCCATACAGGGTAAAGCTGAAGATGATACAATCCGGGGCCTCGCCTCCAGCCGAATCACTCCTCGTCACGATCAAGGCGCCCTCGTCCTCTACGACCGCTTCCAGGCTATTCGCACATCCCGGGGTGGAGCCGACAGCCGCAGTACAGGGGCCCCACAGGGTCATGGTGTGACCAGCCGGAGTCGGCCCGCTGCGCTCGAGGCTGCGGCCGGTCCGCACCTCGGCCCCCGCCCAACCCAGCGTTACGTGATCAACGACCACCCCCCGTGTATCCAGCAGGTGGACGCGATCTGCAAAATCACGGTCGGACGGAGGCGTATTGTTGAGCGTCGGCCAACTGCCCGCGAGTTCGACGGTGTTGAAGTCAGGGTGTACCAAAGGACAGGGCCAAGGCGTGTTGTCGTGTTGGTGCTGCCGCCACCACGCGGTGAACTTGTCGGTATCCTGGACCAGGATCATCCGGTCGCCGGGCTGCAGGTCGTGAATCGGAAGCGGCGAAGGCGTACCTCCCTCGTCGCACAGGGCATAGTCGGAAAGCGCGACCGGGTGATCACCGAGCGCCGAAATTTCGACCCACTCACACGCACCGGATTCCGGTCCGGCCATCACTTCGGTCAAAATCAGAGGAGGGAGTCCGGACATGAAACCGCCGGCGGGAATCGTCACCGACGCCTCGTCCACGGAGTCGAGCGGCCAGTTGAGAAAGAGTTCGAGAAGGCCGTCAGATTCATGATGCCAGATGAAGTTGGCATGCCCGACAGCCTCGGGGATGAGGGCTTCATGTACCGTTTCGGCCAGGATACGGTCATTTCCTCGCAGGGTCAGGACGGCAGCCGGCAGCGTATCCACGCCGGCATTGACGAATCCCAACTCCAGATGAACCTCGGCCCCGGAGCACGGCAGACTCGGCGGCTCCGCCCGATACGCCAGGATTTCGAGGCCGAAGGCGGGAAAGTTCGGAGCACCGGGCGTACCGTCGGCCAGCCGGGTCCAATCGGTGGCATTGTCATCGGTATCACGTCCGTCGGGCCGTCGGGCCAAGGCCACCCCGCTGCCGGATCCGGGATGCGGCCGGCCTTCGTAAAGCTCGGGCAGTTCGAGATCGCCGTATCCGAGCAGATCCGCAACGGCGCCGTCCTCAAGAAGCCTGATCGCGTCCGGGCCGTTCTGAAGCGAGAGGGAAGCGATGGCATCCGGCGCCAATCCTTGCCACCCCTGGTCCACGATCACGAAAAACCCGTAGGCGGAGATGGAGTCTTCGGCGGACCCCATCCAGCGGCCCTCCCACACGTCACCGACCGCGCCGTTGGCGAACTGGAGACGCCAACCATCCAGACCGACAGTGACGCTCGCCTCATTGTAGAGCTCGACGAATTCCTTCCCCCCGTCGGCCCCCGTCGGATCGTACAGGACTTCGTTGAGTGTAATCCCGGCGGTGACCGGAGGGACAATCAACAGGAATACAACCGGGATCAGCCGCGCAACCGCGACCCGGGTCGACGCATCGGCCTTGTCTTGCATGGGGACGATCCGATCCGGGAGGTCGGCTTTACAACATGCCTTCGGAGCGACGGAGGTACCATTCCAGGCTCAGCAGCATGGCCACGGCCAGGAATAGGGGCCAGCCGGCCCAGAGACTCGAGCGGGATTCGGCTTCCACGGTGGCGGCGGACCAATCCATTGCGGCCAGGGCGTCCGACAGATGAGCGATCACGCTTTCGTCATTGCCGTCCAGGAACGGTCCGCCCCAATTCCGGGCGAGCCCGCGCAGATGGCGACGGTCCTGCCAGGTCTGCATCTCCTCGAGTGAGGAGGAGACGACTACGAACGGTCTCGCAGGGCCGGCTGCGGAGTCGGTCCCCGCATAGATGGGCTGAACCTGGTACCGCGCGGGCGGCAAGAGCGGCAATGCGGCTCGGGATCGACCGGGACGACCCGGCACGTCCTCGAGATGGTAGGTCCCGGCTTCCACTCCCACGTCGCCATCGAGTCGCGTTAGCCGAAGGGACACGGGCCGGCCTCGGTCATCGCCGCGCATGTCCCGGCCCTGGGTCTCCAGAGTGATGGATTCACCTTCGCGATACAGGTTGCGATGTCCGGCGATCGTGACCCCGGCCAGACTCCGCCCCAGCGCTGTCCAGACAAGCATGTTCCGCGCCAGCCGAACAGCGGCGTGCTCACGATTTTCGGCGAAGCCAGCGGGCGGTTGCCAGCGGCAGAGGCTCCAAAGATCGGGGGACGTGAAAAGAGTAACCGTCCCCGCGCCGGCTTTGCCGGTCAACAACAAGGGCCGGGACGCCGCGCCACCGCGCAGGGACGAAGCCGAGAGCAGCTCCGTGGCATCGACAGCCGCCGAAACCGGCACTAACAGGCTCAGGGGCGGCAGATCCGCAAAGCCCCCCCCATCCTCCCCCGTTCCCAGATGAGACAACAGGGGATGAGCCAGGACGCCTTCGGTCATCGTTGGCAACCATTGCCCGTCTCTCCCGCTTTCCCACTCCGATACGGGCAACAAGGCCACCAGCTCGCGATCCGTGCCTCCGATCTCGAAAGGGGGCAGGACGAGCAGGCCGAGACCGTTGCGTACGGCCCCCGCCAGGGTCCGCCACGATACGCGGTCGTCGAGGCCGATCGTGCCCGTCAGGACGACACCGTCCCACTCGGCCCACGCCTCGACCGTCTGCGGCGGCTCCCAGGATCCCAGGCTGTCGGCGATGACGAATCCCGAGGGTCCGGGATAGGCCACGTCGAGGGTCAGACGCGACTCGCTCAACGCCGCGCCGGCCAACACCCGCACGTTCCATCCCGGACGGCCCGTCAACAGAAGCAACCGGGACCGTTCCTGACGTACGGCAATGGCCAGTGACGCCTGATTGTTGGCAAGGTAACGCTCGTTGTCAGCGGACTCGACGGTCAAGTCAAAGAGGTTCAACCCCGGCCGACGGGCCTCAAATGACAGCTCCAGCCGGACACTCTGGTCGCCGGGTGTCGGATCGGCCGCAACGGTTGTCAGGGTATCTCCATCCTGGACGAGATGGAGCGTCACACGTCGGGCGGTTTCTTCAGGGGACATCATGCGGAGGCCGATGGTCGCCTCCACCACGATTTCGTCTCCCTGGAAAGCCGTATCCGGGTAGTGCAGGTCCTGCAACATGAGATCCGGCGGACCCTCGGGATCGCCGATACCCACAAGCAGGGTGTTGATGCCCATTGCAGGCGCCAGGCCTGCGGAACCTGCATCTGAATCCGTCTCGTGCCCATCCGTCAACACGATCATCGCTTTCAGGGAACGATCGGACCGGGATTTTGCCAGATCCGAGATCAGGCCTCTCAAATCAGTGCCACGCGCTACTGGGATGGAGGCTCCCGAATCGGATCCGCCTCGATCCCGACGCCACGCACCGGCTCCGGTCAAGCCGTTGCCCCGCATGAAGACGGCGTCTATCCCGGGGGCATGAAACGCGAGCAGTGAATCCGCAATCGCGGCGAGTCGACCCGCCCGTTCCCAGCGGCTTATCCCACCGGGGGCGTCCCGCAACGCCATGCTGGCCGAATCCTCGACCACCACGATCACGGACGGCCCGACGGACCGGCGCAGAGTGCGCAACAAGGCCGGACCGGCCAGCGCAAAGATGAGCAGGATGATCGCCGCGGTTCGCAGACCGGTCAGTAGACGGCGCCGGGGCGTTGTTGCCCCGGGTTCGGTATCACGATAAAGGCGGCGGATCAAAAGACCCGCCGCCATAGCGAAAACGACCAGTACAGGCCCCAAAACCGGGGGTATGGACCAGGTCAATTCCACGCTACTCGTTCCTGATCGCCGCGTGGGCCGCCGCCAGGCGCGCGATGGGCACACGGAAAGGCGAACAGCTCACGTAGTCCAGACCCACTCGGTGGCAAAAATCGATCGAACTGGGGTCTCCCCCGTGCTCACCGCAAATGCCCAAGTGGATATCGGGATTGGTCTCGCGACCCTTCTGTACGGCCATGGCCACCAGTTGGCCCACGCCTTCCTGATCCAGTTGCTGGAAGGGGTCGGACGGCAGGATGGACTTGTTGACGTACTCGGGCAGGAAGACGCCCGCGTCGTCGCGGCTGTAGCCGAAGGCCATCTGCGTCAGGTCGTTGGTGCCGAAGCTGAAGAAGTCGGCGTGCTCGGCGACCTTGTCCGCCATCAGGGCGGCGCGCGGGATCTCGATCATGGTGCCGACGAGGTACTTGACCTCGCTGCCCATCTCCGCCATCACGCGGGTGGCGACTTCGATGGTCATCTTGCGCAGGACCGAAAGCTCGGGCACGGCACCGACCAGCGGGATCATGATCTCGGGCTGAACGTCGACGCCCTGGCCCTTGACCGTGACGGCGGCGCGGATGATGGCCTCCACCTGGGTCTCGTAGATCTCTGGGTAGGTCACGCCCAGGCGACAGCCGCGATGGCCGAGCATGGGGTTCATCTCGTGCAGCGAATCGATGCGCTCTTCGAGCATCTTGGCCGAGACGCCCAACTCGCCGGCGAGTTCCGTGATCTCGGCCTTCTGCTCGTGCGACGGCAGGAACTCGTGCAGAGGCGGATCGAGCAGCCGGATGGTGACGGGGAACCCGTCCATGGCCGTGAAGATGCCCTCGAAGTCAGCCTGCTGCAGCGGTAGCACCTTCTTCAGCGCCTTGCGGCGTCCGGCCTCGTCGTCTGCCAGGATCATCTCGCGCATCTTCTTGATGCGATCCTCGCCGAAGAACATGTGCTCGGTCCGGGTCAGGCCGATGCCGGCGGCGCCGAAGGATCGGGCCTGCTCGGCGTCGTGAGGCGAATCGGCATTGGTGCGCACACCCAGCCGGCGTCTGGCGTCGGCCCAGTCCATGATCGTCTGAAGGTTGGGGTCCTCGAGGCTGGGAGCCACCAGGGGCACCTTGCCTTCGATGACGAGACCCTTGGTCCCGTCGATGGTGATCAGGTCGCCGGCCTTGAAGGTCTTGCCGCCGATCTCCATGACGCCTTCCTGGTAGCTGACCCGTAATTCGCCGCAACCGGCGACGCAGGGCTTGCCCATGCCACGGGCCACAACGGCCGCATGGCTGGTCATGCCGCCGCGGGCGGTCAGGATGCCTTCGGCGCTGTTCATGCCCTCGATATCCTCGGGACTGGTCTCGCGACGCACCAGCACGACCTTGTGCCCGGCGGCCACCGCGGCGACCGCAGCTTCGGCCGAGAAGACGATCTCGCCCTGGGCGGCGCCCGGCGATGCGGGCAGGCCCTTGCCCAGTTCCTTGAGTGTGGCCTTGGGATCGATCTGGTCGTGCAGCAGCTGATCGAGATGCTCGGGATCAACGGCCAGCATGGCCTCTTCGACGGTCATCAGACCCTCGGCCTGCATCTCGGCGGCGACACGTACGGCGGCGCGTCCGGTTCGCTTGCCGTTACGGGTCTGGAGCATCCACAAGCGACCGTCCTGGATAGTGAACTCGATGTCCTGCATATCGTGGTAATGACCCTCGAGCTTCTCGCGGATACCACACAGTTGGGTGTACGCCTCGGTCATGATCTCTTCGAGCGTGGGCAGATCCCGGATGGGGTTGCCCGCGGGCAGATTATCGCGACCCTCGTTGTTCAGGGCCTGCGGCGTACGGGTGCCGGCCACCACGTCCTCGCCCTGGGCGTTGACCAGGAACTCGCCATAGAAGAAGTTCTCGCCCGTGGACGGGTTGCGCGTGAAAGCCACGCCCGTAGCTGAGCTGTCGCCCATGTTGCCGAAG
>DAOVZQ010000341.1 GCA_030635025.1 bacterium | reverse complement strand
TCGTCGATTGCTTGGCCACGGTGATCCACTTCTCTTCACTTGTAGGCGTAGCCACCTTGGCCACCTCCCGCGCCTTGGTCCACCCAAGCTCACCGGACGCAACCGAACGACGCAACCGCGACAACTCTTCAAGCGCCCCCGCCAACCGAACAAACTGAGAGGTCTTGCTGGGAGTAAAACCAAGAGCTTCGGCCGCATAAGCCTGAATCGACGAGTACCCAAGCTCCAGATACAACTTGCGACTCAGAATCTCACCGAACAGAAGCACGGCGTTCTTTTCAGCCCGCTGAAGTTCACATAGCGCAGCTTCGAGACGAGCATGAATGTCATTGGCGGACATAAGAAACCTCCCCAAAAACGAGCGTTTCGCGGGAGGTCGAAACGAGTGTAATCGATGCAAGTAATATAGCTTAACAGTACTCACCACGCAACGCATAACTAATTAATATACAACAAGTTAAGCACTGTATCGGGCGTGATTTATGCGTTCCGACACACCCCAATATCAACAATCCTTCCCCCCCGAATTATTGCGCAATTCCCTGTCTCTATATCAATCATATGAGATCAGGGGGAACGCTGATCACTCATCCATCTCACGGCCGAGTCACTAAACAGCCAGTCGACCGTAGATGTAGATGCATGCACCGTATTCAACCCCTCTCGTACGAAAGGCGTCTTGTGAAAACCGCGTTATTGCTGACCCTGCTGTTATCGACTTTGTCCATTGCAGCGGATGGTCCCTTGTCCATCGTTGAAACCATTGGCGGTGACGAGGGCGAGGTGTTCCTGCACAACCCCTCGTCCCTACGCTTCGCCACCGACGGCACCCTGTTTTTGCTCAACGCGGGCGAATGCCAGGTTCTTCATTTCGATGCCGACTGGTCCCTTCTCAACTCCTTTGGTCGTTGTGGTGGCGGACCCGCCGAGTTCGAGAATGCCGTGGGCCTGGTTCTGGTGGAGGACGAGGTGTGGGTTTTCGAGATGGCTCGTATCGTCGTGTTCGGGAACGACGGAGAATACAGGCGTATTCTCAAGCACGAAAATACATATCAGGCGCCGGACCATCTCGATGGTCGCCTGTCGGTTATGATCGGCACCGGCGATCAGCCCGCCGCCTTCCTGGACGATAAGGGTGTGATCGTCGATACCTTCGGCCCTGCGTGTCCCGCCGATTTTTTCGAGGCCTTCAAATCGTGTCGTAATATGATGGTGCTGCCCCACGATGAAGGCTTGTGCCTCATGGTCAACCTCGTTGACGGCAGCGCTCTGCTGATCGGTGACGACGGCGAGCCCGTCTGGGACCGGCCCCTGGTCGAACGGGTGGACGATTCGGTGATCAAGGAGAGCGACGACGGTGCAGAGGTGCAGATGACCCTGAGCTTCGGCATGGGCCGCGGCTGCCGCGATTCGCACGGCCGCTACTGGATGGCGGAGATTCCGGTGGAAGAGGGCGCGCCCATGCACATCCACGTTCTGGATGCTGATCTCGCACCCCTAGTCGCACCTTTTGCACTGCCTGATGGGGTTTACACGTGGGAAATCACCGAATCGCCCGATGGACGCATGGTGCTTGTTTCGTCGGGGGAGTCAACGATCTACATCTGCGATGTGGATCCCGCGTTGCCTGTTCCCTGATCGTCGATCAGCGCACCGCGCTAGCCACCAACCCCGCCATCAACGCATTCCCCGGCACGCTCCAATGTCCGTTGTTGGGGATGTAATGTCGGACGCCGCTCGTTTGCTGGGCGGCGCGCAGTTCGGCCAGGGGATCGAGGGCGGCCCAGCCCTGCTCGGCGGCGAACGCAGCCAGCCGACGCGAGGGAGCGTCGAAGTCGTAGGCGTCGGGGAATAGGGGGGCATGGGCGAGAACCTCGGCCTGAACCGTTCGGTCGACCTGGATTTCCGCCGGCGCGATCAGGAGCAGCCAGTCGGTGCCGACCTCACGGCAGGCGGCGTCGAAATCGAGCAGTTGTTGCTCGGCTTGTGACCACCAGCGCTCCACTTCCGCGTCGGGTTGATCCCTGAACAACCTCAGATTCCGCACCTGGCGGCGCAGGTTATGGACGTTGCATGATGTCCGGGTCGCCGGATCGTCGGCTTCGCCCCACATGCCCGCAAAATAGGGCGCGCCGGTCGGTAATGGCGGTTCGTCGCTGGCGGGCTCACTCGCGGGCGCCACCACGGCTGTCGCCACGCCGCTCCCGAATCGCATCCGGGCCATGGCGCTGCGCACCGCGTTGGTCACGCGCACCAGGTATAGCTGCTCCGCCAGCACGAACAGCCGGCTCTTGCGCAACAGATTCAGCATCGGGCGCTGTGAGCCCACGACATGAAGGTTGCCCTGATAGACGGCGCCGGGGATCGGGATACCCGTTATATCGCTACCCACCGAAAAGCACAGCACCGCCAGATCGGGCCGCAATGAAGGTCCCTTGCCGCGAATCAGGCCAACGGCGTTGCGGACGTCCCAGCCGGGTAGACCCGCGATGATCACTTCATGGCCGTCGCCCAGCTCATCTTCGAGCCGCCGCAGGAAATTGTGGGCGATGGGGACGTCCCCGTAGACGAAGGAATCGCCGAGGCCCACGATGCGCCGCTTGTCCTCACGCTGGGCGAGGTCGTGTTCGCGGTCGCGGAAGCCGAGGGCGTTCACGTGACGGTCGTCGAACTCATCGAACTCGTCCGGTGCGCTTGGGCGAAGGGTGTATCCGCAGTCGGGATCGGCCATGTAGGGCGTGCTCGCGCGGGCGGGAATCGTGTCCTGCAGATACCTCACGAATAATTCGCAAAGCGATAAAGTCGTCACTGCGGACAGCAGGATGATGGCGAGGATGCGCAAGCGTCTTGTCACGTCGTTACTTCCGTTGAGCGAGCGGAATGATCGAAGACATGATAGGACGGATGACGTCGGGCACCAAGGGCCGAAACGATGCATCGGGGAGGGGATGTTGACAGGGGGGAGTTGCGGAGGCTATTTTCGTCGTTCACGGTGAATCGCGATTTGATCCTGCGCATTCAGAAATGCATGGTCCGATGGTTCACGCTTCGTTTCCGGAGGTCCTTCTTGCGCAGCAACGGGTATCGAATTTTCCGTCTGGTCCTGCTGATCTCCGTGTGCGTCGCGAGCCTGACGCCGGTGGTCTCGTCGGTGGCGAGTCCGCGACCCGACATTCCGATCGCGGCGGGCCTCATCAATCTGAGTATTTCCAACCTCGGTTACGTCGGCAACGGCTACAAGCAGGGGTATTCGTCCTGCGAATATCCCCAGAACAGCCACGTGGAGCACATGTTTCTGGGCGGTCTCTGGGTCGGAGCCGTGACCGCCAACGATACGACACGGGTGTCCACGGGCGCCCAGGACGTATCGAATCTGGCATCCGGCGAGAACATGCGCGAGTTCGAGGATTTTACAACAGTGGATTCCGACAGCACCTACGTCTGGGTCTGGACGAACCTCCACAATGTCGGCGGCGATCCGAACGACCCCAACACACCCCAATACAATCCCGCGGCCCTGGCCAACCTGCACGTGGGCTGCCAATTCGACGATTATACGAGTCCCGAGTCCGGCGCGCATACGCCTCTCGGTCTCAAGGTGACATTGCGCGCGCTGGCCTGGGGCAACCCGTACGCCGATGACTTCGTGATTCTCGACTACACCATCGTCAACATATCGGGGACCGAGCTGAGCGACGTGTACGTGGGGTTCTGGAACGATACGTCGGTGGGCAATACGCTCGTCAACGATCCATACGGTTCGGGCACCGGCACCAACTGGAACTACTACGACGACGTGAACGGCGCCTGGCGTCCCGGCGACGTGGAGGGCGACGAGTCGATCTGGATGATGTACGAGCGCGACGATGACGGCGACGACGAGATGGCCACGTCCTGGATCGGCAACCGTCTGCTGGGCACGAGTCCCGCTGCTGAACCGCTCGAGGACATGCCGCCGGTCTCCTATAACGCCTGGGGCTTC
>DAOVZQ010000003.1 GCA_030635025.1 bacterium | reverse complement strand
TTCACCCTGAGCTGGAACTAAATGCCCGCGCAGACTTTGCGCCATTGTGCGACATGCTTGTCTTCATGGAATCCCTCTGCGGCCCCTATCCCTTTCCCACCGAGCGATATGGACACGTGGGCATCGTGTGGGGCGGCGCCATGGAGCACCAGACCTGCACCAGCATCGGCAACTTCGCCCTCACCGGCGACAGTCGGTTCTCGCCGCTCATCCTGCACGAACTCGCTCATCAATGGTTCGGAGATCTACTCACGCCCGCCGAGTGGTCGGATATCTGGCTGAACGAGGGTTTCGCCACCTACAGCGAGGCCCTCTGGCTCGAAGAAACGCAGGGACGCGAAGCCTACTTAGCCAAGATGCGGCATATCGGACCCGGCCTGCACGCCGATCTGTTCACCGGCGACGGCATCCTGACCGATCCGGACCCCATCCTCCCGAACACGCTTGTCTACCACAAGGGCGCCTGGGTGCTGCACATGTTGCGTGGAGCCGTCGGCGACGCGGCGTTCTTTCGTTTCATGCACGATTATGCCACCGATCCGACCCGCGCCTACGGGCACGTCACGACGCAGGACGTGATCAATGCCGCATCGGTCGCCGCAGGATTCGACGTCACATCCCTCTTGCGGCCCTGGCTCGATACGAACGCCGCGCCCCGATTGAGTTGGTCGGTCGCCAGCGCCCCCCTCTCCGACGGCCGCACGCGTCACACCCTGACTCTGAGGCAGGACCAGGCGACCCTCTTCGATCTCGTCTTGCCGGTGCGGCTGACAACGACGACCCGTTCACATGACAAGCGCATCCGCCTCGACACTCGCAGCGCCGAATTTCATTGGGATCTGTGGGAGTCGTTGAAAGGTGTGCAACTGGACCCGGACGGATGGCTGCTCCTGGCCGACGGCGAAATACCACCCCCCGCCGTGACCCTGTCGCCGCCGCGCCCCAATCCGGCCGGCGCCGACGGCACGACCCTCTCCTTCGTTCTCGCCCGGGCCGGCCCTGTCCGGATCACCCTGCACGACGCGCGCGGGCACGAGTTGGGAACCTGGGACCAGGGCGACCTGCCGGCCGGCGAGACGCCACACACCTGGATCTGGCTCGGCAACGACGGCCGGGGACATCCCCTGGCTTCGGGCGTCTACTGGCTGGCGGTCCACGCCGACGGACGACGCGCCAGCCGCAAGGTGATCCTGACACGATGATCCGACTGACGGCAAAAAGATGACGGGGAACCCGTCTCGGGCTCCCCGTCCTGGGAGGTCTACTCGATTCGGCGGCTGTTACGGCACCGCGCAGGCCACGGGTCGCAGGTCCACGGGGGGGGCTTCGGGCTGCGATCCCTTATCCTCCGCAAGACAGACCACTCGGTTGCGGCCTCCCTCCTTCGCCGCGTACAGGGCGTCGTCCGACTCCTTGAGCAGGTCCTCCTCGATCTTGGTCTTATTAGCCGCGTAATTAGTCAAACCCACGCTGATGGTCACGCCGAGCATTTCGCCGTCGTACTCGACCTTGCAGTCTTCCACGGCGCTGCGCATCCGCTCGCCGACGATCTTCACATCGGCCGGCCCGGCTCCGGGCAGCACAACCAGGAACTCCTCGCCACCGTAACGGATGATGACGTCGCTCTCGCGCAGAACGTCCTCGGCCGTCTTGGCGACAGCCGTCAGGATCTTGTCGCCGACCAGGTGGCCGTAGGTATCGTTGACGCGTTTGAAGTGATCGATATCGAACATGGCGACTCCGAGCTCCGTATCGTCGCGTTCGGCCCGCAAGAACTCGTCACGCAGCCGCTTCATGCCCAACCGACGGTTGAACACGCCGGTCAGGGGATCGATGCTGGCGATCGTCTGCATGCGATCGTGGGTGACGGCGTTGTTCAGCGCCAGTCCCATGCCCTTTGTGAACAGGTCCATGCTCCACATGGAGTCCTTGCCGAACATGGTTTCCGAGGCCAGCACCACCACGCCCAGGGGCTTGCCCTCGTACGGAATCGGCAGCAGGATGACCTGGCGGGGACGGAAATCGGTCACCACGCCGTCGATGGAAATGTTTTCGGGGACCCTCACCGACTGCATGACACACGTATCCAGAGCCATTTGAATGCGATCGCTTCCTGCGATTCCGCCCGTGTCGCTCAGTCCGAAGTTTGCGAGCGTCTCCATCTCGCCATCCCGCAGGACTAGCAGACAACCCGCCTCGGCCTCGGTCTGCCGCAGCAACAGGCCCAGGGCCTCCTGACAGAGTTCCCCGATATCCAGCTTGCTGGACAGGGTCTCCGTCTGCTCGGTCGACGCTTCCTCCATCTTGCCAACGTGGGCCAGGTCACTGACCAGCTCATTGAAGGTCTCGGCCGCCTGGCCGAGTTCGTCGTCCGTGGCCACCGGCAGCACGCACTGCTCCATGACACGGAGCGACCAGTCCTTCACGATGGATGCTTCGCGCATGGTCTCGCTGATTTCGCGCATCTGTACGACCTGTTTCCGCAACTCCGGTCGGATGATCCGCTCGGCCAGACGGCCGATCGCGTAGCCCACGGCAGCCCCCAGCAACGTGGTCGCAATGAAGACGGTCCAATGCAGCGAATACGCCGACGGGATACCGATGAGACGCAGGAACAGCGGCAGGACCAGACCAACGCCTGTTCCGGCGCCCGTCAGCCAGATGTGTAAATCATCGAATACCGATTCCCTGAATCGAGGCATAGACATGTTGACCCTTCCGTCCCTCATGATCGCGTCAGTAATGTTTATGAAACTATCGACTCGGGAGAATCCTTACTTGAGGCGAATCGACCCCCAATAATGGGATATTTCATATACGTGAAAATATGAGATCGACAGGAATGGGAATGGTATCAGTCCAGCGGACGGATCTTGGCGAAACGGGCCAGAAAATGCCGGCGCTCGCCATCAGGGAAGTCGATGCTGAGCTTGAGGTTGTCGCCGCCACCCTCGACTCGGGCCACGGTCCCCTGCCCCAGTGTGGGATGGGCGACGATCTGCCCGGGGTAAAAGGCCACCTCCTCCTGGGAAGCCTCCTGTTGCCAGTCCACGGCTGTGGCCGAGGGCGGCATGGCCGGACGCCGGCGCTGTCCCGGGAACGAACGGCTCGGCACGACCGGACGGGACAGGGACTCGCCAAAGAGGCCGGCCAACGAGCCACTCGCGGTCGGCGATTCGCCGCGACTGTCAACAAGCGCATCGGGAATCTCCCCCAAAAAACGCGACGGCAAACACAGATCCCGCTGGCCGAAGCGGCGGCGCATGCGCGCATGCAACAGATGCACGCGTTGTCGTGCCCGCGTCAGCGCCACATAGAAGAGGCGGCGCTCCTCCTCCAGAGCGGCGGGATCGTCCAGATTGGAGGCGTGGGGCATGAGGTTCTCCTCGACGCCGACGATGACGACAACGGGAAACTCGAGTCCCTTGGCGGCGTGCACGGTCATCAGCCGCACGACGCCCTCGTCGTCCTCGATCGTATCCGCGTCGGCCACCAGGGCCGTCTGCTCCAGGAACTGGGCCAGGGTGCCACCATCGCTGTTGTCGTGGAATTCGTAGGCGCCGTTGATGAGCGCGGCCACGTTCTCGTTGCGGGCCGGCGCCGAGATGGGATCGTCGCGCTCAAGGTGACTAACGAAATCGATTTCCTCCACCACTCGCTCCACCAGCGCCGGCACGGTGGTCTCATCCAGGTCGGCGCGCCAGTTGGTCACCATCTCGAAGAAATCGCGGATACGCCGGCAGGTAGGACCGTTGATTTCCTGCTCGAGCAGACCGGCCTGCGCTGCGGCCTCACCCAGGGTGCAGTCCTCCCGGTCAGCCAGGTCCGTCAGATGCTTCGCCGAAGTGGTGCCGATCCGCCGCTTGGGCACGTTGAGTACGCGCATGGCGGAGAGGATATCGTTGGGATTGTTGATGAGCTTCAGGTACGCCAGGACATCGCGCACTTCCTTCCGCTCGTAGAAAGCCCGGGCGCCTACGATCTGATAGGGTATCGACGCCAAACGCAGGGCCTCTTCCAGCACCCGGCTCTGGGCGTTGGTCCTGTACAGGACGGTGATGTCGCCCCGACGCAGGTCGCCCTCGCACTCCTGACGGATGAGCTCCACCAACTGTGCGGCTTCGTCCTCCTCGTCGCCGACCAGCTCGGCGGTCAACTGGTCGCCCGGACCGTCCTCGGTCCACAGGTTCTTGCCCTTGCGACGCTTGTTGTTGGCGATGACGGCGTTGGCCGCGTCCAGGATGTTGCCGGAACTGCGGTAGTTCTGCTCCAGCCGTACAAGCTTGGTCCCCGGAAAATAGGAATCGAATTCGAGCATGTTCTCGACACAGGCGCCGCGCCACGAATAGATGGACTGGTCGTCGTCCCCCACCGCGAACACGTTCCCGTGAACCGACGACAGGGCCTTGACCAGGATCAACTGCAACGGGTTGGTGTCCTGGAACTCGTCGACCAGTACGTACCGGAACCGCGCGGCGTACTTCTCGCACACGGCGTCGTTCTCTTCCAGCAGCTTGACGGTCTTGAGGATCAGGTCGTCGAAATCGCAGGCGTTGCAGTCGCGCAGTCCCTTTTCGTATCGGGCATAGACCGCGGCGATCTTTTCCTCGCGGAAGTTGTCGGCATCGCTGGCCGCCTGGGTGGGCGACACGTCCTCGTTCTTCCACTTGCTGACGGTCGAGCGCAGCATCGACGGCGCATACTGCTTGATGTCCACGCCCAGGTCGCCCGCCACCTTGCGGATCAGACGCGTGCTGTCGTCGGTGTCGTAGATGGCGAAGGAGGGTTCCAGCCCCACCGCAGCCCCGTCGCTGCGCAGGATGCGCACGCCGGTTGCGTGGAAGGTTCCCACCCAGCGGGGCGCCCGTCCCTCGCCCACCAATCCGTCCACACGCTCTCGCATTTCCTTGGCGGCCTTGTTGGTGAACGTGAAGGCCAGGATTTCCCAAGGCTCGCAGCACCGTTGCTCCAACAGCCAGCCTATGCGGGTTGTGAGCACGCGCGTCTTGCCGCTGCCGGCTCCGGCCACGACGAGGACGGGGCCGTCGGCCGCCGTGACGGCCTCACCTTGACAGTCGTTGAGGGTGGTCAGATCCATGGGATGTACGTCCTGGCGCGGGCTAGAATTCCGGGCCGATGCTGAAGTGAAACTCGGTCCTACCCACACCGCGCAGATCCGTGCGGCGGCCCCAGTCGAATTTCATGGGGATGAAGCCGAGGCGGGTTCTTATACCAAGTCCATAGGCGCCGCGCAAGTCCTGCATGCCCCATTTTCCGGAAGCGTCGTTTCCGAAGGGCTGGAAGACGTCCGTCCAGGCCGCCCCGGCGTCGAAAAACAGGGTGGCGCCGATCGGGCCGAACCCCCAACGCGCAGGCCAACCGAAGATCAGCGCATCCAGCAGGGGGAGTCTGTACTCCATGTTCATCAGGGCGAACTTGGGCCCCGCCAGGTTGGTGACGGTCTGATAATCGTAGAAATCATAGCCGCGCAGGGTGAAGGGGCCGCCCAGGACGAAGGCACGGGCATCGTCGCCGAAGCTGCCGGCGGCCAGCAGGCGCACCGCAAAACTGTTGCGCCGCCAGGGCAGCCAATAGCGTCTGTAGTCCAGGATGGCGGTTCGCCTCGACAGGGTCGCATCGCCGACCGCCAGCGCCGGCGAGAACTGCAGGAGCAGCCGGCTGCCAGTGACCGGTCCATGGTATCCGTAGAATGCGCTGTCGTGTACGAACGTCAACATGGGCTGCAGCAGATGGTAGGTCCGCTTGTCGGATTCGGACAGGTAGACACCGCTGGAGCCGAGGCTGTAGTTGGTCTGCTCCGAGGCCAAGGCCTGCAGTTCGAGGCTGACGCGCCGGAAGGTGCTGAAGGGATACGAGGCCATGGCATAAAAGCCGTAGTTGCGCTCGCTGAAGAACGTGTTCTGGGGCAGCACTTCGCCCACACTGGTCAGTACCGAATTGTAGTAGTTCTTATAATGAAAGAGACCGACGCCGACATCGACCCGGTGCTTGAGACAGGCATATGAGGCCGCGAGATCGCTGTCTCCGAGCCAGCCGTACACGTTCAGCAAAAACGACATGCGATGGTCGCCCAGCAGGTCGCTCAGATTGATCACGTTTGCCATGGCCAACCCGGCCTGCGGTGAAAAGAACACGGCGCCACCCTTCAGGGCGCCGCTGGCGTCCACCGAGAAACGCGGATGGTAGTCGCGGACTTCGCCTACGGCATCGGCGTCGGTTATCGGCATACCGGCCCCGTCGTACAGAAACAGGTCGGGAGGCGAGAGGGCGATCGGCCCCGGCGCCCGGCCCGCCGGCTCTCTCCGGCTCCAGGTCGCGAAATCGTCTGCGCTGTAGATGTCCCAGCCGCCGCGATGAAAGGCGCCGAAGACCAGTCGGTCGGCCCGGGGTGCGTAGCTGGGCTGCGCGACGCCCCCGGCCACGTTGGTCAGGATGCTCAGCGAATCCACGGCGGCGCCCGCGGCGTCGAGATGAAGCAGGGCGAGGTTATCGACGCCGTTGCCGTCGGCGACCACACAGAGTTCACGCTCGGCGGTCCAGACCGGATCTCGCCAGGCGCCGTTTTCGGGGGTCAAGACGTGTCGACTCCCCGTGAAGGGATCGAGCAGTACCAGATCGGCGGGTTGCTCGTGTCCGGCCGCAACGGCGCCGGCCCCGTTGCTGTAACGGGCCCAGAGCAGGCGTCGGGCCCCTTCGGCATCTATCTCGAATTCGTAGACGACTTCGGCGCGGGGGTTGTGTGCAAAGGCCAGGGTCGATCCGTCGGGGGACCAGGCCGGCGAGGCTTCGTCGCCCGCGTCGTCGGTGATCCTCATGAGCGTTATGCCGCCTTCAAGCTCACGTGTCGTCAACGGATGCACAGACGAATCATCGTCCCCGCCCAGGTCCAGCAGGTAGAGATCGGTTCGACCGGCGATCGTGCCCACAAGGGCGATCCGCCGACCGTCCGGGGACCAGGCGGGCGAAGTCGCGCCATCGAGACCCAGTCGCACCGACCGTGTCACGTTGCCCGATCGCACATCGATGGTGTGCAGGGTTTCTGCGTTGCCGCTCCGGGCGATGAAGGCCACGTCCTCGCCCGTGGGATCAAAAGCGATGTCGCTCTGAAACGCCCGCAGACTCTCGAAACGATCCGTTCTATATCCCTGGGCCAGGCGTCCCAGCACCTTGCCGTCCAGGGCCGACATGAGATACAGGCCGACCAGTCCGTCACGAGCGGAGAAGTAGGCTATATGCCGGCCGTCCGGGGAGATGGCGGGCCGATGATTGAAGCCGATCTCCTCCTCCACATGGTCGGTCAGGCGACGCGCCGCTTCGTCGGGCGCCTCGAGATCGCCGAACGAGGGCCAGTAGCGTCGGCGCATCTCCAGCTGGAAGTCGCGGTCCAGGTCCTCGCGCTCCAGGCCGAGGGCGCCGCTGACCGCTCGATCCATGCTGCGCGTACGAGCCAGGGTGCGCCACATCTCCACCAGCTTCTGCTCGCCGTAGGTCTCGGAGATCATACGGACCGCGGCCTGCCCCTGCTTGTAGACCATGAAGCCGCCCACACGCGACAACGGCCAGAGGTAGTCGTTGGTGGTGGCGTCGCGCAGGTACATGTCGGCCTGGGCGTCCCACCCGCTGCTGTACCACTCGGCGATGCCCTCGGCGAACCACAACGGGATCCGGAAAAAGGGCGAGCGGGGCATGTCGCGCCGGGAGCTGCCGAAGACCATGTCGAACATGAAGACGTGCACCATCTCGTGCCGGATCACGTGCACGAAATCGGCATGGGACCCGGCGTAGGGCAGCACCATGCGATTGCGCATGGGCTCGGTGAAACCGCCGGTCCCCTCCCCCAGCAGTTCGTCGGATATGTTGGTCTGGGCGAAAGCCGTATGGGAAGCATAGAGAATGAAGGGTATACGTTTTTCCAGCTCGTGATCCAGGCGATCCGCGTACTCCCGGTACGTGCGCTCCGCTATGATGCTCGCGCGAACCGCCAATTCCGAAGCTGTGGACGCATGGGTGATCTCAAAATGGGGTGTGACCAGAACCTGCCAATCGACACTTTCGGTCTGGACCTTGTTGCGGCCGAAATAGTAGGCGCCGGCATCGGACGGAGCGAGGGCCCACGCCGCAACGATCGTCGCCAAGGCCGTCAGCAGGGTCCGACGCAGGGTCATGGTCCGTTCTCCTCTAATACTCGAAGCGGTACTTCAAATCGACGCTGTAGGTCGTGTTGCCGAGCGCCTCGTCAAGCCGCCGGCTGATCTCCGACTGCAACAGCAGATGGTCGGTGATCTGGTACTCGACCAGCACTTCGCGGTCCTGGTCTGTCAAGGCCTGGGCGAACTTCACGTAGAGATCACGACTGATGTACTTGCCCACGCCGATCAGGGTCTGGGTCGTACCGTCCTCGCGCACCCGACCGCTTTCGATATCGAAAGTGTCCACAAGATCCAGCTCCGCCGCCACCTCCCGCTCCAGGAGGTTGAATCCCGCCGCCATGGTGCCCTGGCGGATCGCGGAGGTTGTCTGGGTGTCGGTGGCGTGCGGCGACAGGCCCAGCAACATGCGCTCTATGTTCGACCGTGCATAACCGCTCTCGGAGCGGAAGCTGACCGCCGGGGTCAGGGCCGAGCCGGTCACGTCCACGTAGATCTTTTCCAACCGCCGCGTTCCACCATCAGGCGCAGGCAACCGCACGCTTGTTTCCGCGGTGATGTCGATCATGGGGATCACGCCCACTTCCTGACTGAAATCGACATTGCCCCGGGTCACCTTGAAATCGTTGTTGAACACGGGCAGGCGCCCGCGATCAATGGCCAACGTTCCACGCAGATACATGCCGTCCAGGTCGCGCACCAGTCTCACGTCGCCGCCCAGGTCCAGTTCCATGGTGCGGTTGATGACGCGACCGCTGCTGCGCGGAGCCCGGATGTCCAGATCGGCCAGCCAGTCCGGCGCCACCGTCCCCACCCGCGGATCGCTCAGCGAGGGCTGCTCGGAGAAATCACCCACGTACCTGGCCTCGATCAACTCTAGATCACCGGTGAACTTGGGGACGATCAGGCTGTCGGGACCGACCTTCACACTCGTCAGCGCCACTTCGTCGCTCCGCACCAGTGCGCGCAGTTCAGGGATCGACGCCACCAGGAAACGGTCGGCGGCCAGACGAATGTCGAAACCTTCGAGCTCCAGCCCCCGGAAGGTCAGCGTACCCTTGCCGGCCAGCGTCCCGCGAGCGCCCTCACGGCCTCGGATATCGGAGACGGTGAGGATGTCCCCCTGCCAGTCGCCGCTACAGGAGATCTCCCGGTAAACCTCGCTCAGCCCCCGGATCACGCACGACGCATCGGCGATCTCGACGCTACCCGAATAATACGGATGTTCGGCCCGGCCCGAAACGATCAGGTCCAGCCCGCCGCGCCCGCCCGTCTCGACAAAGGCGTTGCACATTCTTGCCAGAGCCGTCAGATCCGAATCCTGTGGAATATTGATCCGCATGTAGAGGGGACCGTCCAGGGACGACACCGGCTCCGAATGGAAGTCCATGTCCAGCGGAATCTCGAGCCGACCGGTCAGGCCGAGGGTTTCCTTGCGCCCCTGCAGGGCCCCGAGGGTCAGCTGCCCGTCGTCGTAGCTCACCGAGCCGGTCAGCTCGTCGAAATGCAGCCAATGCACATGGAAGGGGGTGCTGACGATTCCGCCTTCGATCTCCGGTTCGTAGGTCGTACCGCCCACGTCCAGGCTGGCGTCGAAGGTGCCGGCGATGCGATCCAGAGAGGGGATGGCGAACTGATCGATGAACGCCCAGTCACCGTTGGTCACGTCCAGGTGCAGGCCGAGAGCCGCGCCGTACCAGAATTCCTCGGGGTCCACACCGCGGTTGGTGATCAGGCCCGTCCCCTGCACGCGACCGTAGTCGCTGTGCAGATCCAAGCGACGGATGTCCAGGTTGTCGTCGTAGAAGAGAGCCCCCACCGTGAGGCTGTCTATGGTGGCCAGCGGCAGGCTGCAGGCATCCAGTCGCGCTTCGAGCCCCAATAGCGGATCGTAGGGCGTCCCCCCGAGTGACAAGACCGCCGACAACTCTCCGTTGAGCCGTCCATCCCCCGACGTGAAGGAGTTGACGAGGTCCAGATCGAAATGATCCAGGACGATCTCGCCGCCCAGATTATCGCCGGCCTCGTCCCAGACACCGTATGCGCTCAACGAGCCGTAGTCCGAGACCAGCGAAGCCGGTTCGAGATTGAAGTACCCGTCGCCCGTGCTGAAGCGGGCCGGTTCGTCGAGTTGCCCGCTGTTGCCCTCGAGCACGAACTCGAATCGTGGCAGGTAGTAGTCGGCTCCGTGCGGACCGAAATCCGCCTGGGCCCGGAAGACCAGGGTTGTATCGCCGTGCTGTGAGCGGAAGTGGTGAAGAATGGCCGCCTTGGATGTCACCACGCCGCCCGTGATGAAGGTCCCCAGGGCAGCCCCCGCGCAGACCAGAGAGCGACCCGCGATTTCGGCCGACACTTCGGGCGAGCCCAGGACATCCTCGACGGTGATGTCGGCCCGGCAGCTGTCCGCACGGATCGGGCCGAGTTCCAGGGACGCGATAGCGACCACACCGTCGAAATCATAAACCGGATCCTGGCCCGTCAGGATACCGGAGGCCTGCAGGCTCCCGGCCAAGGGGGGAGCCGGCCATTCGCCGGGCAACGTGGACAGGTCTCGGGCTTCGATTTCCAGCCGGCCCACGAAAGCCCCGGAAGAATCGGCATAGCCGGTGATATGCGCGGTCTGGTCTGCGTTGTGCAGCTCCAGGGCGTGGAACGTCACACCCGAATCGTCGGCTTCCAGCGAGACGCTGACCGAATCGAAGGGCACCGCTGCGATGTAGCCGTCGCGCAGCCAGCCGCTGACGCGTGTATGGTTGGTGCGGTCCCGGCGCCAGAGGTTGATCCAGCCCCATCCCCCCGACTCGGGCAGGATCACGTCGGGAACGAGTCCCCGGGCGAGATCGACGTCGGCTACGTCCCCGCGCAACTGGAAGGTCACATCGTCGGGGTCGCGGACATCGAAGCTACCGTTGCCCGTGAACCAGGCGCCGTTGATGCGTCCCTCAAGTTGATCCCACACCAGCCTGCCGTCGGCAAGCAGGCAGTGGCCCTGCAGACCCTCGAGCCGATACCCTTCCAGCTCTCCCTGGAAGGAAATATCCAGCCAGAGGGAGTCCGACCTGGTGGTCAGGTCCAGACGGGCGCCGCCGGAGGCCTTGAAGCCCAATGTCATATCGATGAGTTCCTCGACCTCGGGCGTCGACGTGCTTTCGGCCGTGATCCGCAGACTGAGTTCTCCGTCGTGCCGGCGATGACCCGCCACGGTCACACCATGGCCGTTCAGGGCGCCGGTCAACTGTTCCGTGCCGATGCGGTCGTGGTCCACGACCACCAGCCCGTTCAAGTCCTCGAACCGACTGTCGCGACTGATCCAATCGAGATCGCCGCTCCGGCAAACGAGCGCCAGGGCGGTGTCGGCCTTGACGGTTCCGCGCCAGACAATGCCGCGCACCTCTTCCTCGATTCGGCCGGTGGGTCCGGACAGGGTGATCGACGAGCGCACGACCTGCAGATCATCCACCCGGAAGCGGGGCAACGTGAAGGGACCGCCCGGCTCGACGGTCGTGTCATCGGTGAGGGGCTCGCCGCGACGCGCCAGGCAGACGGCGCCGCTTACGCCGACGTGTCGCAATCGCAGCGGGCTCTTCAGCAGTTCCCCGAAGCTGTAGTCAACCGATAGGGTATCGACGCCCACATCGATGGCCGCGCCGCGCTCGCCGCGCAACGACAGGGTCACGTCGTAGAGCTTGAGGCCCGTCAGCATATTGCCGGAGAACGCGCCGATCTTGAGATCGCCGTCGCTGTCGCGCAACAGATGCCGTGTGGCCAGCCGGGCGAAATAGGGCGTGAGCAGATCAGGATGGGTCACAACCCAACCGACGGCAGCCGTCACCAGCGCCAAGGCCAGCAACAGCGTCCATCGTTTCTTGCCCATGCGCAGTCGCATCAGAAGGGGAACCCCAGCGAAAAGTGATAGATGGTCTTGGCTTCGGTCTCGGTGTCGGACAACCTGGCCCGCTTGAGCGGGAAACCAAGGTCCAAGCGCACGGGGCCGACCGGCGTATCGATCCGGACTCCGCCGCCGACGCTATAGCGGTAATCCCAGAGCTTGGTCGCGGACTCGTCTTCGGGTGCGCGCGGGTACGAACGCCAACGGAATCCCCGCAGCTGGATATCCTCCGCCCGCTCCCACACATTGCCGCCGTCAACGAACGCCACGCCGCTCACCTTCCATCGGCTCAGAACGGGCATGGGGAAACGCCACTCCGCGTTGGTCAACAACATGTAGTTGCCGCCGCGCGCAGGCTGATCGGAAAGCGGGACATCGCTCGCGAGCTGTAGGGAATCGCGTATCGCCTCGGAAACCTGCGGGCCGAGGCTGCGCTCGAGATAGCCACGAACGGTAGACACGCCCCCGGCGAAGAATCGTTCCTGGTACGGCACCCCGTCGGCGCCTCGATCCAATGACCCGCCGTAGGGTCGTACCGCGCCCACACTGACGCGCCAGGCCAGCACGCCTCCGAGGATCGTACGCTGATAGCCGTGCAGGCCCGCGGCGATCTTCACGAACGAGTTGTCGCCGCCCAACGGTCCCCCGCCCACCTCGAGCTGAACCGTCCGCAGGTTGCCGCGCGAAGGACGCAGGGGATTGTTGCGCCCCTCCTCATAGAATGTCCAACCCATCGACCGGGTGTCCGAAGATCTCAACTGGCTCGTCTCGTAGGCGTCGCGCAGGGCGGGCTTCGCGTCGGGATGCAGGTTCGGGTCCACTTCCTCCACCCTGAGTTCCACGGTGTTGATCACACGGGGTCCGCCCTGGAAACGCGTACCGAGCGAGAAGCCCTGCGTTTCCAGATTGAGACCGGACTCGCCACGCGTTTCCAGGGCCAGGAAAAGGGTCGTGTCGAGTCTGAACCGGCCCAGCATACGCGGGTTGGTGTGCAGGATGTCATAACGATAATTGAGCTCGGGATCCACATCGCCCGTGGAGAGACGCTGCACGTCTTCATAGTTCAGATAGTTGCGCGACCGCAGACGCAGTCGTTGCCCCGTCCCGAAGAGATTGTTGTGCCCCCAGGCCGCCAGCAGGCGAATCCGCTCGCGACTGCCGACACCGAAACCGAATTCGAAGAACGCGGGACTCCGCTCCACGACCTGGACCAGCAGGTCGGCGGTACCGGTGAGCGTGTCGATGTTCGTGGGAATAAAACTGACGTCGCGGAACAGGGCCGTCTCCAGCAGCTGTCGCTGAGAGCGTTCAACGTCGCTCCAGCGGAACAGGCCTCCCTCACGCACGCGCAGTTCCCGGTCGATCAGTTCGGTACGGCTCTGCTGTTGCCCCTCTACGGTGATGGCGCCGATCACGTAGGCCGGTCCTGCGTCGATGTCGTAGACCAGCAAGGCGTCGTTGCGGTCCGCTGCGTCTGTATTCAGGATCGTCATGGTGGGCACGATGGCCGCGTCGAGATGGCCGAGTTCCCAGAAGCGGGTGCGCATGAGATAGATGTCCGGACCCAGGTCGTTCAGGTCGGCGGGCGCAGACACGCCCGGCGCGTAGCGTAGACCCTTCACCAGATCTTCGGCATCGAGCCTCGTCTCTCCGTCGAAGCGAACGTCGCTCAGGTAGGTGCGCGGCCCCTCGGCTATGCTGATGTGGATCAGGTCGCCCCGCTCTTCGGGATCGACGCCGACCGAGTCCAGCATCACGGCCACCTGATGGAAACCGCGCTGGTGGTAGTAGCGCTCCAACAGTTTCAGTTCGACTTCCAGCAGGTGGGGCTGATATCGCGCCTTGCGGTCCGACAGACCGATAATCATCAACGGATGGAACCAGCGCGGCTCGCGGATCTTCAAGATGCCCTTGAGATCATCCGAAGCGAATGTCTTGTTGCCGGTAACGTGAATCCTGTAGAGCAGATGCTGATCGAGGCCATAATCGAGTTCGCTGACGGCGGCAGCAGGCCGGGCGGTCGCGACCAGGCAGCAAAACAACGCGAGACCTAGAAGGGTCGCGCTCTTATGGAGATACGGCGGATGTAAATCTAACTTGCCCATAAATCTGCCAAGGTGTAAGAACGATCCGGGCGCAAATCCGTTCCCGGCAGCATATCATGGAGAAGCCGATGCCCGTCACTAAGAAAACCATCCCGAGCCTGGTCCTCAACGTGATTGTCTGGTCCGTCATGCTGCTGTCGATCAGCGGTTGCCGGGACGACGTCTCCCGTCCCCTGCGCCTGGACGATCTCACACCGGCCGAGCATCGATTCGTGACCCGCTTCGTCGTGCTGGAGCGCGCCCGCGCCGTGGCGCTGGTGGATCGCGAAACAGGCGACGCCCTGCTCGACTCCCTGGCGGCTGCGTGGGGCGACAGCGCCCTGGCCGAAGCCCAGGCGGCCCAACCCGACGACGCGAAGCGCCAAGCCGCGCTGCAGACCCTGCTGGCGGTTATCCTGGATGCCGAGGAGGACTCCCTCGTTCTGGCCCCGGACGCCCGCAGGTTGGGCGCTCCGCTGACCGATACCCCTCCCGCGGAGGCTTCGGCCGAAACCCCATGATCCCCGCTTCTGTCATCATCGCCCGGGTATGATCTTCAGAACATCGACAACGATCACGAACGTCATGAACAGCAGCAGCATGATCAGGCCCACCTGGGTGGCGATGGCTTGAACGCGCTCGTGTACCTGCCGTCTAAAGATCATCTCCAGCAGGATGAAGACCAGATGGCCGCCGTCCAGCACGGGGATGGGCAGCAGATTCAAGAGAAAGAGGTTCACGGAAAAGAAGGCGATGAACTGCATCAGGTGCCCGAAACTCCAGCGCAACATCTCCCCGGCGACTTGACCGATACGGATCGGACCGCCCACCGCATCCATGCCCAGGCGTCCCAGGAAGAAGTTCGAAAGAACATCGAAGGTGGCGCTTATCGTACCCGCGGTCGCGCGGAAGCCTATGCTCAGTCCTCCGAAGAAGCTCACCGAACGAGACTCGTAGAACCGGTCGAAGAAGATGCGACCGATCGTGGAGTCGGGCAGGATCTCCGCTGCTTCGGGTATGACAGGGACTTCCAGGACGACACCCTCGCGCTCCCAGCGCACCAAAACGCTCTGGCCGGCATGGGTATTGATGATCCGGGCTATGGCGCCGAACGAGTGCACCGCCTCGCCGTCCAGTGACAGGATACGATCGCCGCTGCGCAGACCGATCTTATCGGCGGGTCCGCCTCTCTGGACAAGTCCGACCATGGTATCCATGGGCTCCAGTCCCAGGGACCACACGCCGTCGGTGTGCCGGGGAACGAGACTCATCGCCAGGGATTGTCCATCGCGCTCGATCATGAAGGACACCGGGTGCGGCGAGACGGAATCCTGTCCTTCGCCGCCCACCAGGCCGTTGCTCACTTCGCTCCAGATGGTCACGTCCTCGCCCTCGACGGACAGAATCCGGTCCCCTATCTGAAGACCGGCCTCCGCGGCCGGCGAGTCGGCGCGCACGCCGCCGACAGTGGTCACGGGGATGACCAGCGTGCCGGACGACCAGACGATGATCGTGTAGATGAAGAACGCCAAAAGAAGATTGGCCACCGGTCCCGCGATCACCACGGCCAGTCGCTGCCAGGCCGGGCGGTTGCGGAAGTGCCGCTCCACCGGGATGGGGTCGTCGCGCAGGGCGGCGGCGCGGTCGCCTTCGGCCGTGCCGATGGGATACTGGTGGGCCGCTCCTGTGCCCGTATCCTGGATCTCCTCGAGAACACCCTCTCCGGCCATTTTCACATAGCCGCCGAAGGGCACCACGGACAGGGCGTATTCCGTCTCGCCGAAGCGTTTGCGCAGGAGCTTGGGGCCGAAGCCGATGGAGAAGGTCTTGACATAGATCCCCGTCCACTTGCACACGGAGAAATGTCCCAGCTCGTGAATGATGATCACGATGCCCAGGGTCAATACGAAGGCTACGATGGTCAAGAGCACGCTTTTCTCCGTCCTGTGCGGCGCCGATCAGGCACCGAATGTCTCTTTGATCAGGGTCTCGGCAACTCGCCGCGCCTCGGCGTCGGCAGTCAGGGCGTCTTCGAGAGTGTCGACGGGAACCGCCGGCAGAGCCTCCAAGGCGCCTTCGATCACGCGGGCAATATCGGTATAGGCGAGCGTGTCGTCCAGTAGGGCCGCAACGGCCGCCTCGTTGGCGCCGTTGAGCGTGATGGTCGCAGTGCCCCCCGCTTCGCCCGCTTCCCGGGCCAGACGTAGGCAGGGAAACCGTTCCGGATCAGGCGCTTCGAAGTGCAATTCGCCCAAGACCGCCAGGTCGAGACGCTCGGTCTCCAGGTCCAGATGGCGCTCCCCGCCCAGCGCATACAGTAAAGGGACGCGCATGTCCGGCGCACCCAGTTGGGCCATGACCGACCCGTCGCGGAAGACCGCCAGCGAATGCACGGTCGAACCGGGATGGACTACCACGTCCAGTCGCGAATAGGGCAGGCCGAAAAGCACGTGGGCCTCGATAACCTCCAAGCCCTTGTTCATGAGCGTCGCCGAATCGACGGTGATCTTGGGACCCATCTCCCAGGTGGGGTGCTTCAGCACCTGCTCACGGGTGACGGTCGACATCTCGGCGGCGCTCAGGGTGCGGAAGGGACCACCCGAGGCGGTGAGCGTGAGCGATTCGATTTCGTCCGGGTCGCGACCCGCCAGGCATTGCGCCAGGGCCGAGTGTTCCGAATCGACTGGGATCACGTCCGCGCCCCCCTGCACTACGGCGCGCCGCACCAGGTCACCACCGACCACAAGGGATTCCTTGTTGGCCAGGGCGATGCGACGCCCGGCCTTCGCGGCCGCCAGAGTCGGCTCCAAGCCCACCGCTCCCACCAGGCCGTTCACCACACAATCGGCTCCCGGAAGGGCGGCCAGTTCGAGCAACCCCTCGCGTCCGGACGGCAACAGATTTCGCGAGAGTCGGGCATCCTCGCGAGCTCGGCGATGTGAGTCGTCGTAGGCGAGGGTCACGGCCGGCGCTTCGGCCGCTCCGGCCCGCTCCAGCCTTGCGACAAGATTGCTCAACTCATCCACGCGACCGCCGGCCGAAAGACCGAGTACGCGCACCTTGTCGGGATAACGCTCAGCCAACTCCACCGTTTGGGTGCCGATGGATCCCGTTGCGCCCAGCAGGACCACGCCGACGGGTTCGGACAAGACGGGGGGCCGTCTGCCGATATGATAGAGGGGATCACAGGAGAGCCGGAGTCGCGACACGACCTACCCTCCCCGATGCAGCAGATTGATGATCACGAAGTAGACGAACGGGGCTGTGAACAGGAACGAATCGATGCGGTCGAGTACACCCCCGTGCCCGGGCAATAATCCGGCGGTGTCTTTCACGCCGGCGTCCCGCTTGAGCAGGGACTCGACCAGGTCTCCGGCTTGGGCCACGATCGCGCCGACCAGTCCGATCAGGGCGCCCTCTACGGGCGAGATGAAGGGGACGAAGGTCAGCGAAGCAACCACGCCGACGGCCGTGGCACCGAGTGTACCGCCTATGGCGCCTTCCAGGGATTTCTTGGGGCTCACCCTTTTCATCAGCGGCCGTGATCCGAAAGCCACGCCCACCAGGTAGGCGGCGGTATCGCAAGTCCAGGTGATCGCCGCAGCCAGGCCCAAGGCCCGCAAGCCCACGGAATAATCCATTCCCGCCGGTGACGGAATCTCTCGCAACTGGACGACGTAGCTGCCCAGCCACCCGACATACAGAACGCCCAGCAGCGTAATTGATATATGCACAAGGGGATGCCCGGAATCCTTGCGAGCCAGCTCGAGGATCATGGCGGTCAGGATCGTCGCCGTTATGATCAAGGGTATATGAGCCCCGCCATTGACGCCGGCCCAGGCACAGGCCAATCCGGCGATGACGATCAGGACACCCGACGGCTCGTAACCTTTGGCCCGGGTCAGCGCTATGAACTCCCGCAGGCCGAGCAGGATGATCAATCCGATCATCAGCCGGAACAGCAGCCCTCCCTGCAGGGCCGTATAGAAGAGCAGGGGGACAATGAGCAATATGACCAGAATCCGGGGAATGATGTCGGCGCTGAGAAAACGCCGCCAGGGCGATTCATCCTCGCGGCGGACATCGTTCTGGCGGGTGGATTTCACGGGCGGACCTTCAGCATCTTCTTCCAGCGGGTTGGATCCAGGATGGAGCGTCGGCCTTCCTCGCCTGCACCTTTGTCGTTTCCGCCGTTCACATCGCCAAAGCGTCGCTCGCGACCCTGATAGTCGTTGACCGCCTCCAGCAACTCTCGCTCTCCGAAGTCCGGCCAGAGCACGGGCGTGAAATAGATTTCCGAGTAGGCGGTCTGCCAGATCAGGAAATTGCTCAGTCGATACTCGCCGCTGGTTCGGATCACCAGATCAGGATCGGGGATTTCGGGTGCGTACAACTCACCGCGGAACGCCTCTTCATCGATGGCATCCGGTTTGAGTTCACCGTCGGCGACGCGCCGTGCGAGACTGCGGCACGCGTGGAGAATTTCCGTGCGACCGCCGTAGGCCAGAGCCAGGTTCAGCGTCAGGCCCGTATTGCCGGACAAGGCTTCGATGACTCCGTTCAGGGCTTTGCGCGCCCGGTCGGGAATCACGTCGAGTTCGCCGGTAGCCACGAGCCGCACGTTCTGCTTGGCGAGGGCGGCACTCTCGGAGACCAGCACCTCTTCGAGAAAGGTCCACAGAGCGCTGACCTCGGCCTTGGGACGCTTCCAGTTTTCCTGGGAAAACGTGTAGAGGGTAAGATACTCGACGCCCAGCCGGCCACAGGACTCGAGGGTCCGCCTGACCGAGTGACGACCGGCGCGGTGGCCGGCGACACGGGGCAGCCTGCGGCGTCGGGCCCATCGTCCGTTACCGTCCATGATCACGGCCACGTGACGGGGTAGGCCGCCTCGCGCAAGCACGCGTTCCCGCAGCTCATCAACCGTGACTGTGCTGTCATCCGGACCGGAGGCCATGATTAGATCTCCATGATTTCGGCTTGCTTGCTGTTGACGATCTTGTCGATGTCGACACAGAAACGGTCGGTGAGCTTCTGCACTTCGTCGCGTGTGCCGTGCTGCTCGTCCTCGGTGAGATCGTCGCCCTTCTTGATCTGGTCGTTGATCTGCTGACGCACCTTCCGTACGGCGATCTTACCCTGTTCCCCGTATTCACGCACGGTCTTCGACAGGTCGCGACGCCGCTCCTCGGTCAGTTCGGGAACGGGTACCCGGATGATCGAACCGTCGTTCATGGGATTCAGTCCGAGATCGGCTGCGTGGATGGCCTTCTCGATGTCGCCGAGGGCGCCGCGGTCGAAAGGCACGACCGTCAACAGCCGCGGCTCGGGCGCCCCCACGTTGGCCAACTGCTTCAAGGGTGTCAGGGCGCCGTAATACTCCACACGCACCGAATCGAGCATGGCGGGCGACGCCTTTCCCGTACGAATCGTCGCCAGACGGCCGGCCAGGGTCTCGACAGCGTCGGTCATCTCCAGGTCGGCTTCCTCGGTATGGTCGTTGGTCATGATTTGGGCTCCTTGGCGACCCGCGTGCCCTTGAGTTCTCCATTGAGCACACGGGTAAGATTACTGGGGTCGGTGATGTCGAAGACATCTATGGGCATGCCCCGCTGCTCGCAGAGGGTGATGGCCGACAGGTCCATCACGCCCAGGCGGCGGTCGATCACTTCCTTGTAGGTGAGAAAATCGAACCGCACGGCGTCGTCGTGCTTGTTGGGATCCTTATCGTAGACACCGTCGACCTGGGTCCCCTTAAGGAGTACGTCCGCTTCGATCTCGACGGCGCGCAGGGCTGCGGCAGTGTCCGTCGTGAAGAAGGGATTCCCGGTGCCGCCGCCAAAGATCAACACGGTGCCCGACTTGAACAGGGGCAACGCCAGATCGCGTGAAAAAGCGCGGGACAGGGGGACGAACTCACGCGGCGACAGGGTCATGGCGCGGACACCTTCGGCGCGCAGATAGTCGCGCAGCACGGTGGCGTTCATCAGGGTGGCCAGCATGCCCACGTGGTCGGCGCTGACTCGATTCAGCACATCCAGGTTGGCCGAGCGGGCCCGGAAGAGATTGCCTCCGCCCACCACGATGCCGATCTCGACGCCCGTGCGGGACGTCTGCCGGATGACCCGGGCCAGTCCCGTGAGCTTCTCGTGGTCGAAGGGGTCTTCAGCCGTGCCGAGTCCCTCGCCGCTGAGCTTGAGCAGGATGCGCGAATAGCGTGTGGCCACGCCGACTCCCTTCCTGTGCATATCCGGCGGCAGACCGGACAAAAAAAGGGCCCGGACCCAACGGTCCGGGCCCCATGTACCTCGTTACCCGCCTATTTGGAAGCGGACGAAGCGCTTGATCTCCATATTCTCACCGAGAGAGCCGATCTTGGATTTGACGAGATCCTGGATCGTGAGATCCGAATCCTTCACGAACGTCTGTTCCAGCAGGCAAACCTCAGAGTAGAACTTGTCTATCTTACCCTGGACGATCTTGTCAATGATATTGTCCGGCTTGCCCTCTTCCTTCATCTGGGCCCGGTAGATCTCGGCTTCCTTCTCCACCAGCGCGGCATCGACCGAATCGCGGTCCAGGCTCTGGGGCATGACCGCCGCGATATGCATGGCCACATCGTGAACAAAGCTCTTGAATTCGTCGGTACGGGCCACGAAATCGGTTTCGCAGTTGATCTCCAGCAGGACGCCCACCTGGCCGCCAGGGTGGATGTAGGATTCGACCAGACCGTTGGCCGTGGCGCGGCCGGACTTGCTCGCGGCCTTTGAGATCCCCTTTGTGCGCAGGTAATCCTCAGCCTTCGACATATCTCCCTCGCACTCGGCCAAGGCCTTCTTGCAGTCCATCATGCCCGCACTGGTCTGCTTACGCAGGTCGGCGACCATCTTCGCGCTGATATCCATGTTAGCCTCCGTAACGGCCTCGGGTAGGGCGCGTCAGGTATTGGGGATCGATTAACCGGGACGAACCGGCCCGCCCGCAGACCTGCGGACGGGCTCGTGTCGGTCCTACTTGGTGGCCTCTTCGCTCTTGCCGCCGGCGACGTCGTCGAGAGTCACCTTGGTGGGCTTGGATTCGTCCGGCGTATCCGATTTTGTCGCAACCGTGACCTCGGCGCCTTCGCTGCGTGCGGAACGGCCCTCACCGATGGATTCGGCGACCATTCTGGCGTAGAGGGAAATGGCGCGGATTGCGTCATCGTTACCGGGGATCGGGAACTGGACAATGTCCGGATCGCTGTTGGTGTCGACGATGCCGATCACGGGAATCCCGAGCTTGTTCGCCTCGCGAACCGCGGTTTCCTCCTCGACGGTGTCGATGACGAAGACGGCCGAGGGCAGGCCCTTCATGGTGCGGATGCCGCCGAGATTCTTGTTGAGCTTCTCGAAGCTCCGATTGATCTCCAGCTGCTCCTTCTTGGAGTGCTGTTCGATCTTGCCCGTCTTGCGCAGATTCTCGATCTCGTCGAGCTTGGCGACGCTCTTGCTGATCGTCTGCCAGTTGGTGAGCATGCCGCCGAGCCAGCGCTCGGTCACGTAGGGCATGCCGCACTTCTCGGCCATCTCGCGGACCGCAACCTTGGCCTGCTTCTTGGTCCCCACGAACAACACGGAGCCGCCCTTGGCGGCTATGCCCTGCAGGAACTTGCGGGCGCCCTTGATGGCCCGGAGCGACTTCTGCAGGTCGATGATGTAGATGCCGTTGCGGGCGATGAAGATATAGGGTCGCATTTTCGGGTTCCACTTGCGGGTCTGATGACCGAAGTGGACTCCGGCTTCGAGCAGCTCTCTCAAGCTGATTTCTGCCATGATCGTTCCTCCTGGGTTTGGTTGGGCCTCCCCGCCCTTCAGCAAAAGGGGCGAACGCTACTAGAGCGCCACCGGCCCCTCTCTCCGGACGGGTGCGTGATATGGGGCGCGAACGCCCCTTTGGAAACGACGTCTGCTAGCGCTTCGAGAACTGGAAACGCTTACGGGCGCCGGGCTGTCCGTACTTCTTCCGCTCCACCATGCGCGCATCGCGGGTCAACAGACCGGCCTTGCGCATCGCAGTGCGGTTATCCTCGTCGGCGGCCACCAGAGCGCGCGCCAGACCGTGACGCAGTGCGCCGGCCTGACCCGTCACGCCGCCACCCTTGACCGTCGCCCAGATATCGAAGGTCTGGTCCTCGGCAAGCACCGCGAGGGGCTCGTTGATGCTCTGGATGCGGGTCGCGTCGAAGTACTCCACGGCCGGCTTGTTGTTCACGGTGATCTTACCGCTACCGCCGGGGGTCACCCACACGCGGGCGACCGAGGTCTTGCGACGACCGGTCGCATAGAATCTCTCAGACAAGGTCTCTACCTCCTCCCGACGGATTACCGACGGGACAGGGTGAATGCTCAGGACACCTTGGGCAGCTCGTATGCACGGGGCTGCTGGGCCACGTGGGGATGCTCCGCGCCGTAGTAGACGCGCAGACTCTTGAGCTGCTGCCGAGCCAGTTTGTTCTTGGGCAACATGCCGCGCACGGCGTTGGTCACCACGAATTCCGGATGCTTCTCCATCATCTTGCGGATGGGGATCTCCTTGAGACCACCGATGTAGCCGCTGAAACGCGCATAGGTCTTCTGGTCCAGCTTCAGGCCGGTCAGCTTGACCTTGTCGGCGTTGATGACGATCACGCTGTCACCCATATCCAGGTGAGCCGTGAACGTAGGTTTGTGCTTGCCGCGCAAAAGGATGGCGATCTGCGTGGCGAGCCGGCCGAGCGGGATGCCGGCGGCGTCGACGACGAGCCACTCCTTGGCGATCTCGGCTTTCTTCATGCTGTAGGTCTTCAAGACACTGCCTCCAAGCTCGCCGGCGCGTCCGGTGCGAGCGACGGGATGCGGTCCAGATCGGAATTTCCGACGGACCGTCACCTACATGGCGCGGGAATCCTACACCAGATGACAGGGCCGCCACCCGGTATCCCCGGAATGCACATTAAAAAACGCACGGATACGGCCGCTTGCTGTATCCGGAAGCGCAAGGGAGGGAATCTAGCAAAAGGACCCTCGTATGTCAAGATCTGGGTTGAGGGCTCATCTTTCAGCGCCCGGCCAGAACCGGCAATGACGTTAAATACGGTGGCTTCAGATTTCCGTGCTCCGTGATGATGGCCGTCACCAGATCGGCCGGCGTCACATCAAAGGCGGGATTCCAGGCCTCGACACCGTCTGG